>CAIYSZ010000066.1 GCA_903928965.1 uncultured Pseudomonadota bacterium | reverse complement strand
CCGGCACCGGCAAGGAGCTGGTGGCCAGGCATATTCATGCCTTAAGCAACCGCCGCGATGCGTCGTTTTTTGCGGTTAATTGCGGAGCGCTAGCGGAAAGTTTGATGGATAGCGAGTTGTTTGGTCACGAGAAAGGCGCGTTCACCGGCGCGACGACCACCAAAATCGGCTGGTTTGAGGCGGCTTCCGGCGGCTCGCTGTTTTTGGATGAAATTGGCGATTTGTCCATGAGCATGCAGGTTAAACTGCTTAGGGTATTGCAAGAGCGGGAGATAGTACGGGTTGGTTCGCACCGGCCAATTCCCATTAACGTGCGGGTGATTGCCGCCACCAACGTCAAGCTGGAGGAAGCGGTGCTGGCCGGACGGTTTAGAGAAGATTTGTATTACCGCCTAAACGCCGCCTCGCTGACGCTGCCGGCTTTACGCTACCGCACCGGCGATATCATGCCCTTGGCCAGGCATTTTCTGGATTTCTACGGCCAACGCCTGGGCTGCGCGCAGACCGTGCTGTCCGAAACGGCGCAGAACATATTGCTCAAGCACGCCTGGCCCGGCAACATCCGCGAATTGGAAAATGTGATACACCATGCCTTAATGGTGGCGCGCAACAATGTGATCACCCCGCAGGATTTAAACCTATCCACCCTAACGCCCCGCAACCCTATGGAAATTTGCGCCGCCGCCGGTCTGGATGGGCTGGATTTGATGATGACCAAGCTCTGTGAGTCCGGTTTGCCGGATTTATATGCTGAAGTGGAGCAGAGCTTACTGCGCGCCGCCTACAGGCATTGCAATCATAACCAGTTGGCGGCCAGCCGTTTGCTGGGCATGAGCCGGCATGTGGTACGCGCTAAATTATTGCATTATGGGATCATAGACCAAAACCAAAAAGCCGCGCCGATTTTGCAAAGCTACCAGCAAAGAATGCCAAAATCGAAAAGCCAAATCCCGGTTGCCGCGGATTCGGCATTTAAAAGCTGGGCGCAATTCGACGCGCAATCCCCCGATCAAGCGTCCACCGAATGGTGGGGTTATTAAAGCTTAAGCAAGGTTTGGGCATTTTGGTAAAGCAACTTATCCAATACGCTATCTTTAAAACCCAATTTAATGAATTCATCAATGCTTTGTTTGAGGTCGCGAAAAGGGTATGAGCTGGCGAACAATAATTGTTCCTGCATAAACTGATTGGCGGCCTGCACGTATAACTGGCTGCCGGGCAGAAAAATATACATATCCGGAACCAGATACACATTGGGATAACGGAAAGCGATGCCTATGATTTCATTGACATAGGGATAATAGCCGTGGAAACAAATAATCTTGAGGCTGGGAAATTGGCGGGCCAGCCTAGCCACCGGATTAGGATGGGCATAATCCGGATCGGGAGTGGTGGGACCGGACATCAGGCTGACCGGCGCATCGTAATATATGCAGGCTTCATAAACTGGAAAAAGCTTCGGGTCGTCAACCTGTAAAGGCGGCAGGCCGAATCCAGGCTCCAGGTTGATGCCTTTAAATCCTAGCCCGATTAACCGGGCGATTTCCTGCTCGGTTTCTTCCGGGCCGCGTTTTTGCGCGTCTATTCCGGCGATCCCTAGCAGTTTGGGACTGGCGCCGACCAGCGCCGCCAGACTATCGTTATCGATAACAATCTCCGGAGTCTCCCGCCCTACCACTACCGTCCGATGCAAACCGGCCGCATCCAATTCTCGCAGATAATCCGGTAAAGTAAGAGAGCGTTTAAAATGCTCCGGGTCGAGGCTGCCTAAGCGCTGATTAAGCCATTTGGCGGTGGCGTAACCAGGGCTGCCGGGAGTAGCGCCGTAGAATTCATGTAAAAAAGCCGGGCGGTTTCTTAAATCAATGATTTTGGTCATCTGTTTTATCAGGGTAGTTGATTTATTAGGGTAATTGATTTATCAGGGTGGTTGTTTATCAGTGTAAACTGTTAACAATAAGCCTTTATAGGTACAGTGACAGGTAGCATACGGCCCTGTAAACACCAGACCTTCTACATTTCATTAACATAGGCTTTTTTGTTAGCTGCTTGGCAAAATTTTTTTGAATAAACACCGTCGTCAAGCAAGACCCTCACCCGGTTTTGCGCCGCAAATCCACCTGGCCGGTATCGCCGACCGGACTCAAATTAACCACGGGCTTGGCTTTACGCCGCTGACCGCCGCTATTTAGCGGCAGCTTGGGCAGCACCAATTCCGCCACTCGATACACCTCCTCCAAATGCGGATAACCCGACAATACAAACGTGTCTATGCCTAAATCCGCGTATTCCAGCAATCTGGCCGCCACGGTATCCGGGTCGCCTACCAGAGCGGTGCCCGCCCCGCCTCTGACCAGCCCCACCCCGGCCCACAAATTCGGGCTGATTTCCAGATGGTTTTTATTCCCTTTATGCAGATTGGCCATGCGCTGCTGACCTACCGAGTCCGAGCGCTGATAAGCCTCGCCGGCTTTGCGCACCTGCTCGTCGTCCACGTAGGCAATCAAGGCGTTAGCGGCATGCCACGCCTCCGCGGCGGTTTCCCGGACGATAATATGAATCCGCAGCCCAAATTTCACTTGCCTGCCTTGAGCCGCCGCCTTGGCTTTGACGTCGGCGATTTTCTCGGCCACCGCCGCGGGCGGCTCACCCCAGCTCAGGTAATAATCCAGCTGCGCCGCCGCCAAATGATGCGCCGCCTCGGACGAACCGCCGAAATACAAAGGCGGATGCGGCTCCTGCACCGGCGGGAAAGACAGTTTAGCGCCGTCTACTTGAATATGCGCGCCTTTAAAGTTGACGGTTTCCCCGGCCAGCAGTCGTTTCCACACCGTGATAAACTCGCCGCACAGGTCATAACGGGCATCATGACCGAGGTAAATGCCGTCGCCAGCCAGTTCCACCGGGTCGCCGCCGGCCACGATATTAATCAGCAGACGTCCGTCGGAAAAGCGATCCAAAGTAGCGGTCATGCGCGCCGCCAAGGTAGGAGAAGTCAAGCCGGGGCGCAAGGCCACCAGAAACTTAAGATTGCGGGTCACTGGAATCATGGAGGACGCCACCACCCACGGATCTTCACAGGTGACGCCGGTGGGAATTAACACCCCGCCAAAACCTAACTGATCGGCGGCTTGGGCAATTTGCCGAAGATAATCATAATCAACGGCCCTAACGCCTTTGTCGCTGCCTAAGTAACGGCCATCGCCGTTGGACGGCAAAAACCAAAATACGTCCATTCTTTGTTCCTCTTTAACTATAAAAACAAACAGAATATAAAAACAACCACACCGGGCGCTAGGAATAAAAACTGGGTTTGGGCGGCGTATTGTTTAAAAACCATTCGCCTAAATCCTTTAATTTATAATCAACCGGATCATGCAGAGAATGGGTGCGTATATTGCGCCAAAACCGGTCTAAACCGGCGGCGGAACTGGTAGCCCGCGCCCCGGTCACTTCAAACAGCCTCTGCGTGACATCCAGCGCGGATTGGGTGGACAATACCTTGGCAGTGGCGGTTGCCAGTGCGGTATTGGCCCGCTCGACTTCCGTCAGCTGGTTTTCCCTGACCCAAGCCTCGTCAAGCAAGCGCGCGGCGTTGTCCGCCGCTAGAGCCGCGCCGCTCAATCCTACCCAAAACTCGCCGTATTTATGCACCACGTAAGGGTCCTGGGTAGCCATCTCCACCTTGGAAGTAAACCAGGGCCGGCTTTGCGACCGGGTGTAGGCCCTAGCCTCCGACAATGCGCCTTCGCCTATGCCTAAATAGATATTGGTCAGCACCAGTTGCGCGATCAAAGGCCGCAAGGTGGCAAACACGCTGCCCAAAGGACCGGGCCGGCGCAAAATTTCATGATCGAACACCCTGACGCGCTCAAACTCCACGGTGCCGCTGTCGGTTTGCCGCTGCCCCATATTGTGCCAGTCGTTATTCAGCTTGACCCCCGGCCGGCTGGTCGGTATGGCGGCGACGGTCAGATTGCCTTCGGCATTGATGGCCGAGACGATTAACTGGTCGGAATCCAAGGCCCCCGAACAAAAACTCTTAATCCCGGTGATTTGCCAGTCTTTACCGTCCGGGTAAATTCTGGCGCGCGTGTCCAACGGATTTAATGTATTGCCCCAAAACCAGTTGTTTTTGACGGTTTCTTGAAAGTAATGCGGCCATTGGTCGCCAAACAGGCGAATCGTAGCCAGTAGTAAATGCTGAAAACCGAATAAATGCCCCAGTGAACTGTCGGCTCGAGAGATGATGCGCACCACATAAAAAGCGTCATGCCAGCTGGCGCCCATGCCGCCGTATGCTTCCGGAATAATCAGGTTGAGCAAACCGCTCTCCCGAAGGCGGTCTCGCTGAGCTTTAGCGGTGCCGCCTTGTTTGTCCCGCTCTATGGCAGTGGCGGCAAACTCCTCGGCCAAGCTTTCCGCCAAACCGAAGATAGTCAAGCCGGCCGCCTGATTGACCGTGTTGTGCGCACTCATCAGTCCGCCACCCGTTCCGCGCGCCGGTTTTGAGCTTCCAGCTCCCGAACCAGGGGCAGCACGTGTTTGCCGAAATATTCCACTTCCTCCTGAAAGTGCAAAAACCCGGCCAGGACCAGATCCACGCCCAACGCTTTCAGCTTAACTATGCGCCGGGCGATTTGTTCCGGCGTACCGATCAGATTGGTTTTAAAGCCATCATTGTATTGCACCAAATCGTCAAAAGTGGATTTCGCCCAATTGCCTTCGGTTTCCGGAGAGGCGCGCCCTGCTTGTTTCACTTCGTCGCCGAAGGCATTAACCGCCTCGAAATCGGCCTTGGCGATAATTTCCTCCAACACCGCCTGAGCTTCTTGCTCGGTGTCACGGGCAATCACAAAAGCGTTAACCCCAATTTTAACCCGATGCCCGTTAAGAGCGGCTTTGCGGCGTATGTCGTCCACCTGGGCCGTTATGCCTTCCACGGTATTGCCATTGGTGAAATACCAGTCCGAAACCCTGGCCGCCATGTCCCTGGCGGCGCGGGAACTGCCGCCCTGAAAAATTTCCGGATGCGGCTGCTGCAAGGGTTTAGGTTTCAGCGAATAATTGCGGAACCGGTAAAAATCTCCGGCGAAGCTGAAATTATCCTGCGTCCAAATGCCTTTAATGGCGTTGATAAACTCCTCGGAACGGCGGTAGCGTTCGTCATGCTCCAGCCAGGGTTCGCCGATGGCGGTAAACTCGGTTTTAAACCAGCCGCTGACGATATTCACCGCGATTCTGCCGCCGGTTAAATGGTCTATGGTGGCAATTTGCTTGGCCAGCAGGCTAGGCGTCCACGGCCCCGGTAACACGGCGGCGATTACCCGCAATTTTTGAGTAGCCGCCAGCAAGGCATGGGAAAAAGATACCGATTCATGCTGGTTATCCGCGCCGTATCCGGCCGTAAAGCGGATTTGCGATAAAGCGTATTCAAACCCGGCAGCTTCGGCAATTTGCGCCAGCTTGCGGTTATAGTCAAAATCCCAATGGGTGCGCTGTTCTATTTTGCTGATGACCAGGCCGCCGCTAACATTCGGTACCCAATAGGCAAATTTAATCGCCGACTCATCAGTATGGGTCGTATGGCTCATGTTTTAATCCTCGCAATGGTTGATTTACCCGGTACGTTTTATTCGCCGCCCGCTTCAAACAATTCCAGCGGCAGGCCAACCAGCACTTTACCTATCCACTCGCGGGCAATATTATTGGACGGACCCATGCCGATACCGGCCCTGGCGTCGCGGAAGATTCTTTCAATCGGGCCTTTTTTGTAGCCGTAGCCGCCGCTGACATCCAAAGCGTTTCTAGCTGAGATATTGGCCACTTCGGCGGCATGCACTTTAAACTCGGTCAAGGGGATCAGAATTTGCCCCTGCTGCTGGCCCGCGGCTTGCAGCTCATCCAATTGTCTGGCCAATTCTCGCTGCCAAGGCCCCAGACTTTCTATCAAAACCTTGGATTCCCCCAATTGCTGGCGCAGCACCTGATAATCGGACAATTTACGGTTAAAATCCTTATGGATTGTATGGGTCAAGTGCGTGGCGGCATGTTCCAGCGCCGCCCTGGCCACGCCGTGCCACACCGAGCCTAGGCCTATCAAATAGACCGGCGATACGCCGTGGTAAACAATGTCTTTACCTTGACCTTCTTCACCCAAGCGGTCGCGGCTTTCCACTCTGACATTTTTATAGCTAATGGGGCCGCTATGGTTGCCGCGCACGCCGAGGGCCTCCCAAACCCCATGACTAATGCCCTCCAGCTTGGAATCCACAATAAAAAAGCTGATATCGGTGGCGGACTTAGCGCCTGGAGAGCGGGTTTGGAAAATGTAATAATCGGCTTTACCGGCGCTGGTGGTAAAAGATTTTTCCGCATTCAACAGATAATGGCTGTCGCCGTCCCGCGCCGCTTCGCTAAAGTTAAACCACCAATGGCCGCCCGAGGCTTTTTCGCTGGTGGAGTAGGTGCCGAGCAAACCGTCCCGGGCCGGTTTTAACCAGCGCTGTTTCTGGTCATCATTGCCGAACAGGTTAATGGTTTGAGCCGCGCCGATATGCATCACGTAGACCAGGCCGGTCGAGGCGCAGGCGCGGCCTATTTCTTCCGATACGATGGAAAAAGCCACGTGGTCCAACCCCAATCCGCCCAGTTCCTTTGGAATTAATACCCCATTCCAGCCGGCGTTGGCCAGGGCGTTAAGATTTTCCCTTGGAAATTCGCCTTGATCGGTTTTTTCGGAGTTAGGGCGAATAACGGCCTCCACTAACTCGCGGATTTCGGCTCTAATTTGTTGGTAATCGTGTTGCGACATGAAAATCTCCGTATAAAAGTAATAAATGATTATTTTTTTCTGCCGTTAGCGGCGTGAATGGCTTGGGCGGCGGCGGTTTCTATACGCTCCAGTACCACCGGATCGGTGTATTTGCCATCCAAAAAACTTTGTTCGGCGGCGTAAATACCGCTAGGTACGGTCAATGCCCCAAAAAAGCCGAACAAGGGCCGCAATTGGTGTTCTATCACCAGCGCATGTTTATCGCCGCCCGCGGAGGCCGCCAAAATCACCGGCACATCGATAATCGCCTTAGGGTCCAAAAAGTCGAACACATGTTTGAACAAACCGGTGTAAGAACCTTTGTATACCGGGGTCACCGCTAACAAAATATCGGCGGATGCAATAGCCTCCAGCACGGCGTGTCCCGCCGGCGGCAGTTCGCCGGGATGGCGGGCCGGGCCGAACACGGCGGCCAAATCCGCCAGCTGATAAATTTCCTGGTCTATGTCATTAAGATTGCGCAACGCAGCCAGAATCTGCTCGGCTAACGCCAAAGTCTTAGAGGGCGCGCCTAGATTTCCGGAGATGGTGACAATTTTTAATTTACTCATGATCAATGCCGATTTTAAGGTTTAGAATTTGAAGTTAGCTCCGGCGCCCAACGCCCATTCACTGGCGGTGACCGAATAATAGCCTAGCGCTAAAGTATTGCGGCTGGCGGAACCGTCAAACGCGTAAGCGCCGAAAGCATCCAATCGGAATTTGGGGCTGAAAGCGTAACCGATGCCCGCGGTCAAGGTATGCTGCCACACGGTGGGACCTAACGTGGTTTGTACCACGCTGATCAAATCGTTTTTGTTCAACACGCCGGGAACGGCCGTGTTAAGCGGTAAAGTGCCAAGCCCGGAGAAACCGCCGACCGTGCCGTAAGGATTGTTGCGCAAAATGTCGGTGGCATAGCCGTAACCCCCGCGCAACTGTAAATTGCCCAAGCTGTACTGACCGCCAAATAGGGCTAGGAATTGGTCTTGGTATACATCTTTATAGAGGGAACTGCCGGACCAGTTTTTCCAAATGGCGTCCGCTTCCAGCAAAAAGTTAGACGCGGGATTCCCGGCCAGACCCCAGGCCACTTCCAGCGGCTGGTCCAATTTGACGCTTTGAAACTGCTGCGTACCGTTGACGGTGGTCTCCAACACCCCATGGTAATTGTATTCCAACGGGCTTTTGACCGACAGCCCGACCGACAACTCCGGCAAAACTTTATAAGTAGCTCCGGCCGAACCGCGTACGGAAATGTTATGCACTGTGGAAGTGGCGCCGCCGAAATTGCCGGTCAAGGATTGCAAGCCGGTGGTATTGCCGCTGGTGCCGAACTGCCCCATGCCGTAGCCTACGGTCAGGGCCGCGCCCACCGACAATTTAGAATCTACCTCATAGGCCGCGCCCAGGTTG
>CAIYSZ010000065.1 GCA_903928965.1 uncultured Pseudomonadota bacterium | reverse complement strand
GTGTTGGCGATGCCGAACGCTTGTTGTATTAGCGGCTCTCCGGCCAGACTTTCCGGAATGAAACGCAAGTCGCCGGCGTGTTTGACGAAGTAGAGCCAGCGCTCTTTATGCGTGCGCAATTGCTCTTCGGTCAGGGTGAATTTCGGCAGTTCAACGAACACCAGTTCGATGTCGTCGTTGTATTCCAGTAATTGGGCTTTGTCGATCAGTTTGAAGCGGTGGGTCAGCGCCGGCGTGTCGAACAGATTGAAATCGGTGAGCGTCAGGGCGATGACCGGATTGATCAAGCTGTAATCCTCGCCTTGTTGCAATTGCAAGGAGTAGGATTTGGCGGCGTTGAGCAGCACCCGCTGCTCGAAACCGGCCACGTTCAATACCTGCATTTCGATAATGACTTGCCGGCCGTCGGCCAGATGCGCCTTGACGTCGACGTAGGTGTCCTTCATGCCTTTGATCAGCGGAATCTGATACGGGTCGACGATGGTGAGATCGGTAATGGCGCGTTCCGGCGGATATTCCAGCACCGCGTTCAAAAAATCGATCAAAATCCCGGTGCTGGCGGCGGAGCCGAACACTTTTTTGAAAGCGAAATCGGTTTTAACGTCGAGAAAGCGCATGGCGGCTAGGGGAGTCATGAATTTAGTTAATTATCCGCCATTTCCGCGCATCAATACAATATTGATTTTCCGAGCGGGTTACCTGCTAAATTTTATAATAGTAAGCTATTCCAACGGATAACAATATCGTGTTTGATCGGTTAAAATAGATGGAGGATGGCGAGGATTGCCAATCGGGATATGAACCGGGCGCGGGTCGGAAAAACAAATATAGGTGGAATTTTGAGGCATGAACACGCGCCTTGATAAGGATGTCAATAGCATATGGAGTCAATCCTTGGCCGATGATTTGTTTCGGTTTTTGACCGGCCGCGTGCGCTGCCCGCAAATTGCCATGGAACTGACGCACGATACCTATTTGCACTTGCGGCAAGCGGCCAACCGGACCACGCTGGAAAACGAGCGGGCAATGGCGTTTAGAATCGCCATGAATTTGGCCATAGACCACCAACGCAAGGAAAATTTACGCGAGAAATTCGCCAGCGGCGAGGATTTTGACGCCGTCAGTGTCAGCGTGGCCGCACCGGAGCCAGGTCCCGAGCAAGTACTCAGCCAACGGCAAAGGCTGGAAACCTTGCGCAAGGCCTTGGATCAACTGCCGCCGGATGCGCGGACTTCTTTTTTATTGCACGGCGTTGAGGGTTTGACCTACGCCGAAATTGCGGACCGTCTAGGCGTATCCAAGGCGCAGGTCAATAAATTGTTGGCCATGGCAATGCGCCATTGCGCCAGCCAATTGGATTAACGTTTCTATTCAAGTCACGATGAATACCCAAACCGAACCGACGCCGGCAGCATCAATACTTGATCAGGCGATAGATTGGTGGCTAGTGTTACGCGATGAAGCCGTGGATAGCGCTACTCTGGATCGGTTTAGCATTTGGATTGCCGCCGATCCGCGGCATGCCGGGGCGTTCGCCGAGGCCGAGCGCTTGTTTCAAGACATGGTCCAGGCGGCGACCCTCTCTGGAAAGGAATCGCTAACCGCGACTACCCCAAACCCAGCGCGGATAACTCCAACCGCAAAATCCCTGGCCGCCGCCCGCTTCAAACCGCGCGCGGCGAGACGCCGCCTGGGATGGCTGGCCGCCGCCGCGGCCGCCGTATGGCTAGTGCTGGCTCAACCTTGGTTAGCCCAAGCGTCGCTTTTTGGACGCCTGACCAGCGATTATTACACGCGGGCGGGTGAAATCAAGGCGGTGACGCTGCCCGACGGCAGCCAAATACTGTTGAATACCGACAGCGCGGTCAAGGTCAATTATGCCGCGCTGGAGCGTGGCATAGAACTGCTGTACGGCCAGGCGCGTTTTGAGGCCGCGCCCGACGCCAGGCGTCCGTTTGCGGTTCGCGCCGGTGAATTATCCGTGCGCGCCTTAGGCACCGTATTCGATGTTTATCGCATGCGCCAGGATACGCAAATAGTGGTGGAGCGGCATGCGGTTAGTATTTCCAATTTGGCGGCGGCCGGCGAAGCGGTACGGGTGGCGGAGGGTCAGCAACTGCGTTTTCGCGCCGGACAGGGCTTGCCGCCACCGGAACCGGTAAACCTGAAGCAGGCCGTGGCCTGGCAAAGCCGCAAGCTGGTGGTGGCTGATCAACCCTTAAGTGTAGTATTTACAGAGTTGGAACGTTACCGTGGCGGGCGGATAGTAACGCTGAGCCCGGAACTTGAACGCTTGCGGGTGACTGGAATCTTTACACTGGACGCGTCCGATTCCGCGGCGCGGAAAATTTGTCTTGCCCTGAATTTGCAAACGCAAATGCTTGGAACGTGGATGTTTGTTTGGCGTTAAGCGCTTGCCGGAATGCCGCGCGGACCCGGTTTTGCAGGCTAGTTCCGGCGGCGTTCGCGGCCTTCGCCAGCGCCGGGGTGAATGCTGAACCGGTAAGCCTGAATATTTCCAGCCAGCCGCTGGAACAGGCCTTGTTGCAATTCGCCGCCCAAGCGCATCTGGAGCTGATCTACCCCGCGGAGTTGGCGCGCGGGCGTCAAGGGCCGCCGTTGCAAGGCAAATATGAAGTCGATGAAGCCTTGCGAAGTTTGTTGGATGCCAGCGGGTTGGATTTTCGACGCATTGACGAGCATACGCTGACCCTGTTCGCCCGCCCGGCGGCAAACTTGCCGCCGGTAAGCAGTTTGGAGCCGGTGCTGGTTACCGCCAAGGCCGCCGCCGGCGGGAACGATGCCGCCGGCGGCCGTTATCGTCTTGAAAGCCTGAGCGCGGCGACCGGCAGCGACGTGGCATTGCCGCACCTGCCGCAATCGGCGCACGTGATCGGGCAAAATTTGCTGCATGATCAGCAAACCGTCAATCTTAGCGACAGTTTGGTCAACGTCAGCGGCGTCGCGCCGCGCAATCCGCTGTTCACTCCGGTTACCGAAGGCACTATGATACGAGGTTTCCGCACCGAGCAATTTCTGGATGGCTTCAATCAATACTATAATTCCGGCGACCGTGAAGGCTGGATCAACGTCGAACGGGTGGAGGTTCTCAAAGGCCCCAACGGTTTGCAATACGGCGGCGGGGCCGGCACGCCGGCGAGCGGGGGAATTTATGTCATCAGCAAACAACCGAAGCCCAACGTTTTTTTAACCACCGGCGTCAAAACCGGCAGTTATAATTTTATTCAACCCTATATTGATGCCAATCGGCCGTTGAGCGACACGATTTGGCTGCGTTTAACCGGCGAGTTTACGTATGCAAACAGCTTTGTGAACGTAATAGACACCCGTCGTTTCAACCTAAACCCGTCCCTGGCGGTGAATTTCAATTCCGCCGTGCACCTGACGCTACAGGGCAAGGTTTCCGATTGGCGGCAGCCGGAATACCAAGGCCTGCCGGCCACTGGAACCTTGAGCGGCGATTTCCGCTTGCCCAATAATTTGTTTATCGGCCCCAGTGACATACCGGACAGCCAAACTCAAGGCAAATCGGTTTGGACTACGTTGGATTGGCAATTGGGCGCGGTATGGTCCGCTAAACTGCAAGCGCGTTACGCGGAAGCGACGCAGGCCGAATATACGCAATCCCTGGTCGGCGCGGGTTTAAGCCTGGTCGGCGATTTACCCTACGCGCCGCCGGCCAAATGGTTGCTGGCCAATGCCGCCTTGGCCGAGCGGCAGCATGAATTGGATATCAGAGGCCAGGCGCTGGCTAAATTCAACTGGCTGGGCGGCCAGCATGAATTGCAATTGGGCGGTGACCATAGCAACCAGACGGACACCGGGTATTTGCAATTCAACCCGGCCGGCGCGGTCAATTTACTGAATCCGGTGTTTAATGTCCCCTACCAAGCGCCGCTGCCGCCGCACGGCGACCAACGCACCGGCAGTCAAATAGTTGGCGGCTATGTGCAATGGCGCGCCGATATCGCGAGGTTGCATCCGCTACTGGGCGGCCGGTTGGGCGAGGTGGACATCAATTACTTTAACCCGAACCCGGCGGCCTATTACCGCACTAGGGAAACGCGCTGGCTGCCGCGCGCCGGACTGAGCTTAGATATCAGCCCGGAACTCAGCCTGTTCACCGGTTATAGCCAAGGCGTGCGCGGGCTGCCGTTTTTGGCGCTTGCCGGCAAGCCCATGCCGGAACTGTCTAGCCAATGGGAAGGAGGTTTAAAGTTCGATTTTCATAAAACCTTATCCGGGCAAGTGGCCGTGTACCGGATTGACGTCAGCCGAGCGCCGGTCGCCGTCAACGCCTCCAATACTGTGTTTGCTTCGCTGGGACAGCAGCGCTCGGCAGGTTATGAAGCCGACTTGAGCTGGCGGCCGCTGGCCGAGCTCAACCTGATCGCCAATTACGCGAATTGCGATGCCCGCTTTAGCGACAGCCATTATCTGGCCTTGGCGGGCAACCATCTGCCCTGGGCTCCGCAACAGTCGGGGCGGGTTTGGCTGGAATACCAAGTTCCCGCCGCCGCGTGGCGCGGCCTGAATTTAGGATTCGGCGTTTACGCCAGTTCCGGGGCTTATCTAGCCAATGACAACCATTTTAAAACCCCCGCCTACCATACCTTTGACGCGAGCATAGCCTATCAAACCGGGGCGCTGAATTTATCCGCCAGCGCAAAGAACCTGACCAGCGAGCATTATTATCTACCTTTCAGCTATCTCGGCTCCGACGCGGCGGGCGGCGGGCGGGTTTCGCCGGCCGCCGGGGCGGCTTTTTATCTTAATTTAGCCTATGGTTTTTGAGCGTAAACCGGAGCGCAGCCACGCCAGTGCGAGGACGCCGGCGAATAGTTTCCCCGCCGCGGGAACCGGCAGCGCGACGGATGCATCGAACGTGAAGCTCCCAATTACCGCGTCTTGCGTTCCTTTCATCGGTACTACTCCGGAACCCAGCGCCAGCGTTCCCGCTAGGTTTAACTCATTGCCGGTTAGCGTGGTGGTGACATTGAAAAGATCGTACGCGTCGGCGTTGTAACTATAATTATTGTAAATCGTCCAGCCCGATAAACCCGGCAGCTGATCTTCCTTGGTCGGATCGAAGCCCAACGTTAAATCCCCGGTTATCATGCGGTTGGTTGGTGGGTTCACATCCAGGCGAAAGCGTAAATCGCCGCTCAAGCCGATTTGGCCGCTGGCGCTGCCGGTCAAATCAGAAGGGTCGAACGAAAATGTGGTGGGCTGGTTTTGGTTGCCGGCGAATTGCGCCACGCTGGGTCCGTTGACCGTGAATTGCAGATTATTGCTGAGGATAGTATTGGCTTGCCAATCCAATAAATTAGTGGGTGTGTCATTGTTCAGAATCTGGCTGTCGGTGAGTTGCGCGGCGGTGGCGGGATCAAAATAATGCTCCAGATATATGGAGGGTATGCCCGCGATAGTGTTGAGGCTGAAATTGGCGGCCAGCTCGGCGGGGTCGATATTCAAAGTCAATACGCCGCTGGATAACGTGTCGGCGGCGGCGGACCCTGAGCATAAAACCGCGATTACGCATAGCGCCGTCGATTTGGGCTTGGATAAATTAATCGGTAATGGTTGCATGTTAACTCCTAGGAAAAATGTGTTGGCTACTTGCTTTTGCGGCCCAGGCGCGCGATGACGCCTAGACCGGCGGCCATGGCCCAGTTGGCGGACGGCAGCGGTAAAAACTCGACGCTCGCGCCGGCGGTTGAGGCCGGCAGGGTCAAGCCGTTGGCGTCGCTAAGGGCGTTAATGGTCAGGCTAAAACTCGCCAAGCCTGGGCGCGGAATCTGAAAATCCACTTCCGCCAAGGTAAAATCTTGCGCTTGCAGGCTGCTTAAATCCGTCGCCGGGTCCAGGCTTAGTTCATGCAGGTTTAACTGTCCGGCGGCGTCAGGCCCCGCGCCGGTAATGTTCAGTCCCAAATTGTCCGGGTCCAGCTGGTCGCCCAATACCGGATCGCCGAATGCCGCGCTGGCGTAAGTCAGCAAGTTAGGGTCGTAATTGAGTTCAAGATCATAAGCGCCCAGAGCTGGCGCGCCGTTTTGGCTTAGCCCGGACACGGTAATGGCGATTTCCAGGTTTTGGCCGGTTTGCGGCCCCGGAACAAGTTGTAACACGACATCCGCGCGCGCGGCGTCTAGCCGTAACAGCATGCAGGCGCTTAGCATCCAGGCAAAAGTATAAAAATGCATCCTATCTCCGTGACTGTTGATAAGCCAGTCAATTGAAATCGTGTCGGTTAATTAATTCGCGCAATTTGGTCGCGTGCACAACAACACATCCAGGCGGGCGTCCAGGATGTTGATGATGCCGTTCAGATCAAGGTCGCGCGGGTCGCTGGGTCTGGCGGCGGCCTGGTTGCGCGCGGTCATAATCAGGTTGATGTCCTTAAGGTCAACGAACATGTCATGATTTACGTCGCCCTTGACGTTAAAGCTCTCGCACTCGTCGGGGATATGGTCATGATTCACGTCGCCGCTGACCCGGTTGGCGATGTCGGTCACGTCGGACACGCCGTTGTTATTGCAATCGGGAAATACATGCAGGTAGTAAACATCCTGCTCGCCGTTATAGGTGGCGGTGTAGGCGACGTGCGCGCCGGCGGCGTCGGACACCAGGCTGCCGTAGTCGCCGATTTTTTGCGCGCCCACGGGGTATCCGATTTGTGTGTTAAAGCTGGGCGTAACCGGAGTGTTACCGCGCCAGGTGATGCCGCCGTCCCAGGAATAGGCGTAATACAGCCGCGACAGCGCCGGCTTTAGCGCATCGCGGGTGTCGTACCAGACCGCGTCAAGGCGGGAATTGGGCGCGACTCCCATCATCGGAAACCATTGGTAGGCGTTGGGGTTGGGCGGATCGTTATTGATTTTAAGCGGGCCGGACCAGCTTACGCCGCCGTCGACGCTGCTAATGAACATCAAATCCAGCGGATCGCCGGTTCCTGTTTGTTGCACCGGGGCTAAAATATAAAGATTGCCGCGTAATGCGGAACTGGAGACGTCCGCGCCGATTTGCACGTCACCGACCGGCCCGAACTGGTTGGGATTATTCTGATATTGAAACATTACCGGCGAGCCGCCTAGATTCAGGGTTTGCGTGGTGAAAACCGGCGTCGCCGCCGCATCCTGGGCGTTTAATGAGGCGGCCAGTAAAAAATTGTCGTAAATCAGGGTCAGGCCATCAAGCGCGCCGTTTTCAGTATGCCCGCTGATATAGGTATTGCCGTTGGGAGCAATGGCGATCTGGCCGAAGGACGGGTTGTCGGGAATATCCACCGGCGGCTCGAAACTGACGCCGTGGTCGGTTGAGCGAGTGAAATGTTGATTGGGCAGGCCTTCGCGCCAATTCAAATAAATAAATCCGTTGCTCGCGCCGCCGCTGTTATCGACGCCGATGCGCGCCTTGTCCGCGTCCGCGCCGTAAGCGGAAACCGGCGCGGCCCAAGTCTGGCCGCCGTCAATAGAGGTGAATACCTGCGCCTGCTGAATAAAGCTGCCAGTGGCGTCATACTCCAGCCCTAGGAAAAACAAGCCGCCGGCGCTGTCGGCGGCCAAGCTCATATTGGTGTATTGCCAGCCGGGAGACAGCACGCCCGGAAAAGTCCACGCGCCGCCGGCGTCGGCGCTGTAGGCGTGTCCGGCCTGGCGCTTGCTGGAACCGATGGCATTGAACTGTTTCCAGCTAGCGGCGAAATGGTCAGGCTGCGCGGCGTCAATGGCGATGGAAGGTTCTTGCGCGGCATCGCCCGTGATATTGTCGCCGTTGGCGTCCACGTTCATTTGGATGCTGTTGAAAAAACCTTGGCTAACTTGAGTGGCTTTGGCCGCGGCCGCGCATAATATGCCAAAGGCCAGCGCGGCGCGGATCAAGATTTTGACTAAAGTTTGGCGATGCCGATTCACTTTGGCCTCCGGATGGAGGCGAACACGAGCGCCATGCCCGAGGCGAACAATAATATCGGCGCGGGTAAAGGCAGAGCAAAGGCGGTGTCGCCGCAATTGGAGTCAGCGCCAAACCCCAGGCAAAACGATCCCAGCTGAGTCAGCGCGGCTCCGTCTAGAAACGCGGCTGAATCCGGACTCAGCAACAAGTTGCCGCTCATGCTCCAGTTTTGACTATCGCTGTAGGACAGCGTCAGGCTACTCAGATCGTAAACCACGCTGCTAAAGGTAATATTGTTCTGCAAATACCAGCCGCTAGGGTCGCCGCTAACGCCTAGCTCGCTCCAGATGCCGGCGCGGGCGGCGGGGTTGTATTGCAGTGAATAATCGCCGATCAGCAGCGAGCCGCTAAACACTCCGCGGTACAGTTCCACCCCGGTCATGCCTAAGGTCCCGGTCCCCGCCAACGTGGCCGAGTCCACGGAAAAATCGGGGGTGGTGGATATCACATTCCGGCCGGGCGCTTGATTGGGCGGGTTCTCGCCGGCTATCGGCGTGATCGCGTGCACAAGATTGACTGGCGGAATCGGCGTTCGGCTGTCGTTACTGGTATACAGCTCGGTATCCGAATCGGTAACATAATTGGAGCTTGCGGCATCGTAATATTGCACCAGAAACATGCCCGGATCGGACGCATTGCCTCCATTCAAAGCCGCTTGCGCGGCGCTGTCCATATTCATGGTGAACGTGCCGCCCAAGTTGGCGTTAAGGATTACCGCTTGGCTTAGGGCAGGAAAAATTAGGGCCGCGCCGCCCAATAGCAATAATGCTCTATTGAGCCGCGGCAGGGTGATGATTTGGTTTTTCATGGTCTTATAACGCAACATACTGGCTTGCCCGTGCGTGCCGGTCGTCAGGCCGGTTTATATTAGCCGGCCTGACGATGCCATCCTTGGCTGACAAACGGTTCTAATTTAGGCGGATTGCGCCATTCCGCGTACGCGCGCCGCGACAAATCCCAATAGGGATGCGCCGAACATCCAAACCGAAGCCGGCAGCGGTACCGCTGCCGGGCTTAGGCTAAAGGCGCCGACGATGGTGCTGGTATTAGCGCCCAGCAAGCTACCCCAACCGTCGGAGGTGAATTCCAGACTGCCGGATAGCGACAAATTGCCGTTGGCGTCCACGCTTTGGGTGACGTTGACCAGTTGCAGGAAATCAGTGTAACCAAAATACTTATCGTAGGATTGAATGAACCATTGGCCGCTATTGTCGACCACCCGAAAATCATAGGCGGTCAAATAAGAGCCTGCATATGCAGTGTTGGTTGGGTCCGGGTCAAGCAAAAACGCGCCGCTGAGGCCGATTTGGCCCACTTGCAGGTTGCCGGTGTCCAAGGTGGTGGCTTCCACCCGGCGGTTGATGGATGTATTATTGATATTGGCGCTGTTGGTATTCACCGTCAATTGATCAGAGAGGGTATCCGTCGTGCCGTAAACCGTGCCGCCGGTGCTGGAGCCGCTAATGGCGGTATTATTGAAACCAGCGCCAAAAAATTGCTCCGCGTACCAGCCGGTGGCCGCATCAAATGCGCTATTGTTTATGCTAAGCGTAGCCGTGCCGGTGACTAAGCTGGCATGGGCGGACGGGGACAGCAGGCCGCAAACGACCACGCTTGATTTTATTAAGTCATTAATTTTCATCGTATTTCCTTTATGAATTGAACACGTTCCCAATTTTGTGGGCTATGACGGGCAGGCGAAAAGCCAGCAGCCGGCGCGCGGCCAAGTTTTCGCATATCCAACTTATAAAGACGGATGAGGGGGGAAAGCGACTATTTTTTTATTTGAAAAAGAGCGGGTGGTAACTCGTCCATGTTTGTCCAACTGCTTCCGCGTTTTCAGATGGAGATGAGTGGCGTTTTAACTCAAATAATGCGCCAATTTATAAAATTGATAATTTGCTATAAGCCCTGCCAGGGCTTATACAACCCTGCCGCTTCAAGCCCAAACATATCAAGAATGCGTCCCACGCCTTCGTTGACCATGGCCAGTACCGAATCCGATTTGTTGTAGAACGCCGGCATTGGCGGGTAGATGATGCCGCCCATTTCGGTGACTGCCGCCATGTTGCGAATGTGCGCCAGATTGAGCGGCGTTTCGCGTGGCACTAGCACGGTGCGGCGGCGTTCTTTTAAAGTTACGTCCGCCGCGCGGGAGATTAAATTGTCGCCAAAGCCGTGCGCCACGGCGGCTAGGGTTTTCATGGAGCAGGGGGCGATGACCATGCCCTCGGTTTTGAAGGAACCGCTGGCGATGGCGGCGGCGATGTCGTCGATGGAATACGTAAAATCGGCCAGTGCGTACAATTCGCCGCGCGGCATGTCCAGTTCATATTTTAAATTTACCAGGCCGGCCTGGGAGATGACCAAATGACTTTCCCAATCCGGTTGCTCGCGCAAGACTTGCAAAAAACGCACGCCGTAAATTGCGCCGGTGGCACCGGTCATGCCGATGACTAAACGTTTTTTGTCAGCCATGGCCGGTTAATACTTCCGCGATGCGGTCGCAAGCGGAAACCAAGGCGTCTGTCATTTCCGCGCCGCGCGCCACGTGGCCGGCGTTGGGCAGTAGGATGAACGCCGCGTGCGGCAGGGCTTGCCGTAGCAGCCAGGCGCAATCCGGCGGACAGACCAGGTCTTGTTGGCCGTGGATGATGTAGGTAGGCGCTCTGGGCAGGCGCGCGCTTTGGGTCAAAATTTGATTTTCGGCGATGAAATAGTGGTGTCTGGCGTAATGCAATTCCATACGCGCCTGTAACAGATCGCGGGCGGAAGCCGGTTCCGGGTTGGCTTGGAACAGCGGGCCGAGCGCGGTCAAGCCGCCCCAGTTTTGCCATTGCTTGGCGGCGGCCAGAGCGGTTGGTTCATCTTCCGAGAACACGGCGTCAATGAGCGCTCGCGCCGGGTTTACGCGGGCGGCTTCCGGCAAGGCTTGCAGCAATTCGCTCCAGGCTTGCGGATAGATGCGCCGCAAGCCGCCGCCTAAATACCAATCCATGTCTTCGGCGCGGGCTAAAAACGAGCCGCGCAGGATCATGGCCGACACGTTTTCCGGGTATTGTTGCGCATACAACAAAGCCAGCGTCGCGCCCCAGGAGCCGCCGAACAATACCCATTGCCCAATGCCGAGCTCGGTACGGATTTGCTCCAGGTCGGCCAATAGATGCGGGGTGTCGTTGTCTAGAAGCTCGCCGAACGGGGTGGACTGGCCGCAGCCGCGCTGGTCCAGCAATATAATATGGTAGCGTTCGGGATTGAAAAAGCGGCGGTGGTCGGGTTTAACGCCGGAGCAGGGGCCGCCGTGCAAAAAGATGACCGGCAAGCCTTGTGGGTCGCCGGATTGTTCCACATACACTCTATGCGCGCCGCCGGTTTCTAAAAAGAATTGGCGGAAGGGTTGAATTTCAGGATACAAATCACGCATGTGCGTTTAGCCTTTATTGTCTTCGTGCGCTTCCGCGTAGGCCATCACCCGTTCCGCCATGCGCGAGAACGGCAGGCTTTGTATCCAGACAAAGCCGCTGCCGGATAGGGTGGCCAGGAACATGCCCTCGCCGCCGAACATCATGCTTTTTAGGCCGCCGCTTAAGGCGACGCCGTAGTCTATGTCGCCGCTGAACGCCACCAGACAGCCGGTTTCCAGGCGCAGGGTTTCGTCGCGCAGTTGCTTGCGCACCACCGCGCCCCCGGCGTGGATAAAAGCCATGCCGTCGCCGCGCAGGCGTTGCAGCACAAAGCCCTCGCCGCCGAAAAAGCCGCCGCTGAGGCGTTTGGTCAAGGCGATATCCACTTGCACGCCCAGCGCGGCGGCCAGAAAAGCGGTTTTTTGGCAAATCACTTCGCCGTCGAGTTGCGCCAAATCCAGCGGAATAATCGAGCCGGGATAAGGCGCGGCGAAGCCGACGCTGCGCGGCACGCGGCCTTGATTTTGGAAATGCGTGAAAAACAGCGATTCGCCGGTCAGCCAGCGTTTGCCGATGCCGAATAGTTTATCCACCACGCCGCCGGACCCGTCGCCCATTTTGGCGCTGAAGTTGATGTCTTGTTCCATGAACACCATGGCCCCGGCTTCCGCGATGACGGTTTCCCTAGGGTCCAGCGTGACTTGCAGTAGCTGCACGTCTTGTCCGCTGATGCTGTATTGTAAAGGCGGGCGGCGCATGTTCACCCCAGTAGATTGACTAAAATACGTTGGTAAACGGCGCTCAATCGCTCCAGATCGCTCAGCGGAATATGCTCGTTGACCTTGTGGATGCTGGCGTTCAGCGGGCCGAGTTCTATCACTTGCGCGCCGGTGGGCGCGATAAAGCGGCCGTCGGACGTGCCGCCGCCGGTGTCTCGGTTGGCGGTGAAACCGCACACTTGTTCCACCGCCTGTTGCGCGGCGCTAATTAATTCACCGCCGGCGGTTAAAAACGGCTGGCCGGACAAGCGCCATTCAATTGTGTAATGCAAGCCGAAGCGGTCCAAAATAGCGGCGGCGCGGGTTTTGATGCGTTCCGCGCTTAACTCGGTGCTAAATCGCAGATTGAACAGCGCCGTCAATTGGCCGGGGATGATGTTTTCCGCGCCGGTTCCGGCGTTGATATTAGACACCTGTAAACGGGTGGCCGGAAAAAAATCATTGCCTTGATCCCATTCCTCGGCGCACAGCGCTTGCAAGGCCGGCGCGAAGGCGTGAATCGGATTGTCGGCCAATTCAGGATAGGCGACGTGGCCTTGCACGCCCGTCACGGTGAGTTTGGCGTTTAGGGAGCCGCGGCGGCCAACGCGTAGCGTGTCGCCGATTTTTTCGGCGCATGAGGGTTCGCCGATCAGACACCAATCTATGTTTTCTTGCCGCTGTTGCAATACTTCAACTACTTTGACCACGCCATGCGTGGCCGCGCCTTCCTCGTCGCTGGTCAGCAGCAAGGCGATGGAGCCGCGCGGCCGCGGGCAGTCTTGCAGAAAGCGTTCCAAGGCGGTGACGAAAGCGGCGATGCCGCCTTTCATGTCCGCCGCGCCGCGCCCATAAAGCACGCCGTCGCGGATTTCAGCTTGAAACGGCGGTGAGCGCCAGGCTTCCAGCGGGCCGGGCGGCACCACGTCGGTATGCCCCAGAAACACGAACAGCGGCGCAACATCGCCGCGGCGCAGCCATAGGTTTTTGGTGTCGTGGAAATTTAAATGTTCGGCGTTAAAGCCCAGGCTCGCTAGGCGCTCGGCAAGCAAGGCTTGACAGCCGCCGTCATCGGGGGTAACGGACGGGCGGTTGACGAGATCAATCAATAAATCCAGCGTGGGGCTATTCATGTGTCAAGCCGGCATATTCAGCTTCTGAAAAACCCACGATTATACGCCCGTCGGCATCCAGAATCGGGCGTTTTAACAACGTCGGCGCTTGCAGCAGGTTTGAAACATCCCCGGCCTGCAAGGCGGCTTGGCATTGGGCGCTCAGTTGCCGCCAAGTCGCGCCGCGCCTGTTCAGCAATGGCTGTAAACCGTGGGCGTCAATAAAGCGTTGCAACAAAGCAGCGTCCAGACCGTCTTTCCGGTAATCGTGAAACCGGTAATCCAGATTTCGCCCTTGCAGCCAGGCGCGGGCTTTTTTAACGCTATCGCAATTGCTGATGCCGTACAACACCCACATGCGGGGAGTTTAGGCCTCGCCGGCCAAGAGATCGTCCAGGGAAGGCAGGCTTTCGTCATGTTTGGCGCGTGCTTTATACACCTCGACAAACTCCATGAACGCCTGTTCCAGATCACCCAGGACTTCTTCCTCGTCGGCGACGTCTTCATCCGGGATGTCGTCGGATTCTAGGTAATCCCTTTGCAGGGCGATTTCGCCGTTCAGCGACAACAGGGCCAAAATCAAGGCATTGTTCGATATGTTTTCAGACATGCTGGGACTCGCGGGTTAGTAATGAAAAAAATAAATCCGTTATCAAAATGACTAAAACCAATGCGGCCATCGTCAGGTGTCGCCCATGGCGGTTTGCGGCGAAAGGTCTTTAGGCTTGCACCCTTGGATGCTCCCTGGGCCGCCGCGCCAATATCGAAACAACAAAAGCCAATACGCCTGGCCGGCACTGCGTGCCACAAGCGTAGTAGCCAATGCCGCCTATTTTAGCTCAATTTCAGGGTGAGTTGGCAAATTAGCCGAGAATAGCGGCTTTAGAACGGGCGGGGGCTCCGGAATGACAGCAAGCTACCGCCCGGCAAGCTTATTTGTTGATTTTGACTAATTCAACGTCGAAAATCAGTGTGGAGTTAGGGCCAATGCTTGGGCCGGCTTGGCGTTCGCCGTAAGCCAGGTTGGAAGGAATGAACAAACGGGATTTGCCGCCTTCCTTCATCAATTGCAGACCTTCGGTCCAGCCGGGAATCACCCGGTTCAACGGGAACGTGGCCGGCGCGCCGCGTTTATAGGAGCTGTCGAATTCATTGCCGTCAATAGTCACGCCGCGGTAATGCACGGTAACCAAATCGCTGGCGGTAGGGCTGGCACCGGTTCCTTCTTGCAGGACTTGGTATTGTAAGCCGCTGGCGGTGGTGACGATGCCATCTTTTTTGGCGTTCTCGGCTAAATAAGCCTCTCCGGCCACTTTGTTTTCTTCAGGCGTGCCGGCGTGGGCGGCGGTCAACAGGCTGCAGCTGACGATGGCCGCGGACAGCAAGGCGCCAAGGCGTTGTTTAATGTTATGCATGGACTCTCCGTGTGTTTTGGGTGGAATAAAAACGCGAATTGTAGCCTGCTTGGTAGATGAAATCATAGAAAACAGGATATTTCCGCATAGCTTATGGATTAGCTGTTTGATTTATATGTAATTTTACATGCGCAGAAGCGGCGGAAACCAGATATTATCAGGTTCGCGGTATTAGGCCATTTTTCTTGGCGCTGCTTTCTTGAGAGTACAGAGGCTGATCACTTTTGGTAACTCCGGTTAAGTTATTTAATTTTTTGAATACATTGTCCTTTAGGTTTTCTATATAGTTGGTTTCTTGCGCTGACGATTCCCGGATATGGCTTGAGTAGGCACGCGATTTCAGATTTAAAAGCCAGCTTTTTCTAGCTTCATCCCAATGCAGCTCTCCGCCTAATCTGGCCGGTTTGTTGTCAATTAAGGTTGGGTGTCCGCGATAATTTTCGTCTTCAAAAACATCCTCGCCTATCACCAATTCGCCGTTTGCGTTCACAACCCAAATATACTTTATTTCTTTTTTTAAGAAGTCGAAAGTGGAGTTGCTTCCGATGGTTACCGTGTCGTTTCTATGCGTTATATTGTGAAATGGGTCTTCCTCACCTAACTTTAAATCCCTTTTTGGCAAGCGCACTGAACCGTATATAGCCGTATAATGTGATGTTTTGCTTTTTTGTTATGATTCTGTAAGAGTCGCTATTCGTTATGTTTGGTTTGAGGCATACTTTTGCCAAGAAGGTATGCGGTATGGGGCGTATTACCAAAAATCCTAAATATTTTTTTTGAATATTCCCTAAAAAACTCTCATCATTTTGGGTTATGGCGTTAAGAAAACTGTCTTCATCAAATTTTTCGGAAAAGAAATGAACCCTGGCGCATTTTCGTGGGTGCGACGAGAAACATCTTACATAATATTCAGCATAATCTTCTAAATAATGTCTGTCAATGTATTCGTTTTCAAGTAATATGGTTTTTGCGTTTAATTCGGGAGATTTAAGGTAGTCGTGCAGGTAGGTTAGCTGCGCTTTTTTGTTAACTTCATCCCGCTGATCCCAGCAAGTTTTATAGCGGATGATTTCTGTTAAAAAGTCCTTGGTAAATTCTGCAATGCTAATTGATGGTAAGTTGCTGTTCGGCATAGGTATGGTGAATTGCAACTTATGAAGCTATTTGCCAAATTGTATAGTTTACCATAACTAATGGTATCTTATATAAGCCGCTAATTAGAACCAATTGGAAAATTACCCGCTATTTAATGTTGATGAGCGCACTAATTGGTGTCGCGCTAGCGGGTATGTTTGCCAAATGATTGGCGCTAACGTAATATTGGCTACTTGTATTGTTATAAGCCGTAGCTTTGATAAAGTAAGGATTTATCGATTGAAGAAGCGTTACGGTTTTGTGATTCGTGGTATTTTGCTTGTTCCGGTATCTTTTCCAACACTTCTTTGGCCGTTACTATTTTATTAGACTCGATTAGGCCGTTTTTTTGAACTAAAGTGGCGACTTTGGATAATTCGCTATATCTATTTGTTGTTGTCGTGGTGTTTGTATTCATATTATCTTTTACACTCATATTATATTTATTGAGAGATATTTATGCGCAACAGTAGCTGCGTCTCCGGCTCCATCTGTGTTAAATAGCAAGCAACCAAGTTGCAAGTATAGATCATGGCTTGGGTTTATATCAAAAGACCGCGCTTGTGTCAACTTTATTTTTTATTTAACTATCAATGGCCTGTCGTGGATGGTGTGGCGTGTCAGCGTGTGCTTCCACCTCTAGGCTTAGGGAAGTAATCGCATCTGACTATACGTAGGTTAAATTTAACATGACAGCCGAGCAAATGCAATGAGTAGGCCGCGAAATGCTACCTAGCGAAGATCAGCTGTATTTCCATAGACTTGGCGATTGCCGACGGGCAATTTATTTGTAAAAAGCGCGGCGACGGTAATCGCTGCGCGACGCACGACGCGGCATGTCGATTAGGAAAAGTTCTATTCTTGACCAAATTACTAGGTTTTGCCATAATAAGCACCCTGTTTTTGTTTTAGCGAGAGTGTCATGACCGAAGCGATTGTTTTTTCCGAAAGCGCGGCGCACAAGGTGGCGGGCTTGATTCAGGAAGAGGGCAACGATAGCCTGAAATTGCGGGTGTATATTTCCGGCGGCGGTTGCTCCGGGTTTCAATACGGTTTCACCTTTGACGAAGACGTCAACGAGGACGATACGGTGATTGAGCGCGGCGGAGTGACGGTGTTGATCGATTCAATGAGCATCCAGTACTTGCAAGGCGCGGAAATCGATTTCAAGGAAGACGTCACCGGCTCGCAGTTTGTGATCCGCAATCCCAACGCCGCGACTACGTGCGGTTGCGGTTCTTCTTTCTCGGCTTAATTCAGGCCGGATAGACGCCGCCCAATACCACCGGCGCGTTAGCGCCGGTAACCGCCGGCAGATTGCCGGGCTGGCGGTTTAGGGTTTGCCGCGCCAACCAGGCGAAGGCGAAGGCTTCCACTTGGTCCGGATGCACGCCGTAATCGGCGCTGCTGGCTACCGGCAGTCCGCTGTGCGCCGCCAGTTCCCGCATTAATACGTGATTATGCGCCCCGCCGCCGCAAACGATGATTTGCGTTTCTTCGCCGGCGTAGGCTAAGGCTGCGCGGGCTAGACTTTGCGCGGTCAGTTGCAACAGGCTGGCTTGCACGTCCGCCGCGGCTAGCGAGGGGAAATCTTGCAAATGCCGCCGCAGCCAGGCCGGGCTAAAGTATTCCGGGCCAGTGCTTTTCGGCGGCGGCAAGGCAAAATAGGGGTCGGCCAGCATGGCTTGCACCAGCGCCGGCTCGGCCCGGCCGCTGGCCGCCCACGCGCCGCCGGCGTCGTAGGCCGCGCCGTCCCATTCCCGCCGCCAATAATCCAGCAGCGTGTTGCCGGGGCCGGTGTCGAAGCCTATGATCGTTTCGCCGTTCAATACGGTCAGGTTGGCGATGCCGCCTATGTTGGCAATTAAGCGGATGTGGCCTGGAGCGGCGAATACGGCATGGTGAAAGGCCGGGGCCAGCGGCGCGCCTTGGCCGCCGGCGGCCATGTCGCGGCGGCGGAAGTCGGCGACGGTGGTAATGCCGGTGAACTGGGCGATGCGGTTGGGGTCGGCGATTTGCAGCGTGAATGCGTGCGGCGCTTGCGGCTGGTGATACACGGTTTGGCCGTGGCTGCCTATGGCGTTGACCTCGGAAGCGGAGACGCCGGCTTGACGCAGCAGTTCCAGCGCGGCGGCGGCGAACAGTTCGCCCAATTCCGCGTCCAGCGCGCCATACTCGGCCAGCGCGATATGCGCGCCGGCTTGGCTTAGGGCGCGCAAGCGTTGGCGCAAGTCTATTGCGTACGGCTGGTAATGGAACGCTACGCCGCGCGGCCGGCCGCCGGTAAATTCCACCAGCGCGGCGTCTATGCCGTCCAGGCTGGTGCCGGAGATGAGACCGATGTAATACTCGGCCGGCATGGTTTAGTTTTGCGCCAACTGGGTTTGGATTTTGCTTTGCGCCAATTGCGCCAGCAACGGTTCGGTTTGACTTTTGAACTTGGCCAGCAGGTTTTTGTCCATGGGTAATGAGCGCGGCAGTTTGGCGGTGACTGGATTGACGTGCACGCCGTCGATATGGAATTCATAATGCAAATGCGGGCCGGTGGCATAGCCGGTGCTGCCGACGTAACCGATGATCTCGCCTTGCTTGATGGCGCTGCCAACCTTGTGGCCGGACTTAAACCCGGACATGTGCGCGTAGAGAGTGGAATATTTTGAGCTATGCTCCACTTCCACCACATTGCCGTAACCGTTTTTCACGCCACGGTAGACGATTTTGCCGTCCCCGGCGGCCTTGATCGGGGTGCCGGCCGGCGCGGAATAGTCCACGCCCTTGTGCGCGCGTATAGTGTGCAGAATGGGGTGTTCGCGCGCCAGGCTAAAGCTGGAGGTAATTTCCGCGAAGTCGATAGGCGTTTGCAAAAACGTCTTGCGCAAGCGGTCGCCTTGCGGCGTGTAATAGCCGGTATTGCCCTGGTTGTCCTCGAAACGCACGGCGGTGTAGGCCTTGCCTTGGTTGACGAACTCCACGGCCAGGATGTCGCCGCTGTCGAATTCCTTGCCGTCCACGAATAGTTTTTCATAGACCACGGTGAATTTGTCGCCGGGTTTCAAGTTTTGCGCAAAGTCGATGTCCCATGCGAAGATGTCGGACAATTTGAGGATCAGTTTCAGCGGCAGGCCGGCTTGCTTGCCGTCTTCAAATAATGAGGACTTGATCACGCCGCGCACGCCGGCAATTTGGTAATCTATTTTCTTGCTGAGCAAGGTCACGTCAAACGCATCGTCGCGGCGGGTGGCGATCAAGGTTTCGATGGGGTTTTTGCAATAAGTCAATTGCTCCAGCTCGCCGTCGGCGTTGACGGTGGCCACCAGGTCGCGGCCGGGCGTCATCTCGGCGAACAATTTGCCGATGGCGTTGGCGTGCACGATTTTGTGCAAATCCTCGCGGCTGAGGTCCAGTTCCGAGAATATGCTGGCCAGGTTTTCGCCGGATTGCACGGTGTGCTCCACTTCCTCGGAAATGTCCTCGGCGTTAATGGCCGGGGCTGGCGCGGCCGGCGGAACGTAATTGGTGTATTGATTGATCTTGGCGGAGATCAATTTGTCCTGTTCGTGGCGCTTTTTGTCTTCCGCCGCCTTTTGCGAAATAAGACCATAGCTGGCGCTAGCGGCGGCTATGGTGCATGCGCCCACTAATATCGATTTGAGTATTCTGTTCTGCACAGTCTTAAAGCTCGAATGTTTCCCAGTGTATGATTGTAGGTAATTTTCTGTAAGATTTCTATCAAAAATCTAATTTCACGTTTGGCGCGGCGGGCAATCACTTATAATATGGGGAAAAATGCTGTCAGGAGAGGATTCAATGCAAGAACTATTGGCGCAATTGCGTTACGGCGCTGATGAACTGTTGCTGGAAACAGAATTAGCCGCCAAATTGGCGGAAGGGCGTCCGCTCAGGATCAAGGCCGGGTTTGACCCCACCGCGCCGGATTTGCACCTAGGGCACACCGTACTGATTAACAAGTTGCGGCGGTTTCAAGACGCGGGCCATCATATTTTGTTTTTGATTGGCGATTTTACGGCCATGATCGGCGACCCGACCGGCAAAAACGCCACCCGCAAGCCCTTGAGCCAGGAAGCGGTGCAAGAAAACGCCAAGACCTATCAAGCGCAAGTGTTCAAGATTTTGGACCCGGCCAAGACCGAGGTGGTGTTCAACTCGGCGTGGATGGGCGCGATGAGCAGCGCCGAAATGATCCAGTTGGCGGCCAAGCATACCGTGGCGCGCATGCTGGAGCGCGACGATTTCAACAAGCGCTACAAAAACGGCCAGGCGATTGCGATACACGAGTTTTTGTACCCCTTGATTCAAGGCTATGATTCGGTGGTGCTGAAAGCCGATTTGGAGCTAGGCGGCACCGACCAGAAGTTCAATTTGCTGATGGGCCGGCATTTGCAGGAGATTTATGGCCAAAAGCCGCAAGTGGTGATGACCATGCCCATATTGGAAGGTCTGGACGGCGTGCAAAAAATGTCCAAATCCTTGAATAATTATATCGGCATCGCCGACGCCCCGGACGATATGTTCGGTAAGATCATGTCCATATCCGACGATTTGATGTGGCGCTATTTCCAATTGCTGAGCTTTAAGCCGATGGCGGAAATCGAGACTTGGCGCGCCGCCTGCGCCGCCGGCGGCAACCCGCGCGACTATAAGGTGGCGCTGGGGCAGGAAATCGTCGAGCGCTTCCACGGCTGGCAAGCGGCGCAACAGGCGTTGGAAAATTTCCAAGCTCGCTTCCAACGCGGCGCGCTGCCGGACGACATGCCGGAATTTGATTTGCCTGCTCCGGCGGCGGGCTTGCCGATAGCCAATTTGCTTAAAAACGCCGGCTTGGTGGATAGCACGTCGGATGCCTTGCGCCAAATCAAGCAAGGCGCGGTGAAAATAGACGGTGAAAAACTGGAAGAGCCGAAAACCGTGATTGAAATCGGCGCGCGACATGTGTTTCAAGTGGGTAAGCGTAAGTTCGCGCGGGTGACGGTGACGGCGGAATAGGGGTGGTTGGCTTGCGGCAATTCCTCGCTTTCAATAGTGTTGTGCATGATATGCGCGGCTAGACCGGTTTTTTGCGGACGATGTACAGGTTGAGGCGGCGGTTTTTGGTTTTTCCGTACAACCTGTCGCCGAAGGCAATTTACGCAATTATTGATCCAGAAATTTGCCGCATCAACCCTGTACATATCGGATAAACCGTGTCATTTGCTCAACCTGTTCCAGGCTTAATTATTCGCTTTGCCTGTTTGTATGCAAAGTACAGTTTGGTGAACACCACGTTTATGGATATCCCAAAAAGTACAAGTGATCTGTCTAGGAGATGAACAAACTGAGTAACCCGTTTGTTTGCGCTGCTCTTCACCTGTTTATCCGTGCTTCTGGATTTTAGCCAAATCCTGATTGTATTTTATGAAATTTAATCCAATATCAAAAAAACTGTATACAAACAACAATGTATTGATTAAAAAATTACATTGTCCAATTTCAATGAATTGGAGTAATTTGTCAGTATTTAATGAAAATACAAGGGTTTGCAGTTTCTGTGAAAAATCAATTTTCGATACGGATAAGCTATCGGATGAGATTGTTTTGTCAATGGTGAACGCTGATCTTTCTGCTTGTCTTAAAGTATGCATTAATCAAGATAATATCAGGGTGATTAATCATGAAATATGAAGGGTTTGATCTTGGCGGAGAGAGCATAAGAACAATACAAACGGCAAGGGATGAAAAATCAATTAATTTAGCCGCTAGGAATGGATTTTTTCCTTTAATTAAAAAGCTCAAGCCTTCAAAGAAAATTAGAAGCAAATATGCCGTATTTCAAAACAAAGATACCGGTGAAATTAGAGTTTCAGGTGATTATCGAAGTTATGGAATTGAAGATGAGAATTTTAAGCCTGTAATCGATTTTACTTTTTATTACCCGCATCAATTTCCTTCGCCCTTTGCCGCGTATCTTATTCCAAATGATTTAAGGGTTGGTGAAAAAGTTTTTATTGAAGATTTAATTCAGGATTATGTTAAAGGGGCGTGGAATCAAGGTGATGTTTATCGGCTTGAAAGTTCTTTTGCCATTTGGAATGGAAAGGATTTCGATATTCTATTCGATCCAAAAGATATGATAATCAGCCTTGGATAATCTTCATTCTCTGTAAAAGCTACAAACTGGCGCGGGACGCTGAAATGCGGAAAGAATTAATTCGACTAAGGATCGCATGAAAATCATCAAGAACATCGGAAATGAGCGAGTCATTGACGAGCTACGCAAATGCCTAGCTGCGCAATCCACACTTGATATCGCTTCACCTTCATTTTCGCTCTTCGCTTTCGGTGAAGTACGGGAACTCCTGCATAATCTCGAAAAATGCCGGTTGGTATTGCCTGACACATCCGCAACTGATCTAGGTTTAGTTAACGCCGTAGCCGACCGTTCGTTTCGCAATCATCTGCAAACCCGCTGGCTGGCGAAACAATGCGCCGAGTGGCTGGACAAAACCGCCGAAATTAAGCGTGCACCCGCAATGATTCCGCAATCGATGCTGATTACCGAAAATTCAAACAAAACGCTTAATCGCGTCATTACCGGCAATTGTGCTTTTTCCACGGAAGGGCTTGGCATTACCCCAGGCAATCAATTTGGCCTGATCCAGCTTTCAGAAAGCGCCGAGGAATGCGCGCTTTACGGCATCTGGTTTACCTCGCTATGGAACACCTTGGCCGACGCCCCGGAAGCAAAAAGACAATTTATTGCCATGCTGGGGGAGTTGATTGAACATAAACAACCCGCCTTGATTTACTATTTGATCCTCTACCGGCTGTTCAAGGATATGGGCGAAGAACTGGACGAGGAGCGCATCATCAAATCCGCGACTGGTATTCGCAACACGACAGTCTGGAAGAAATTATTCAAATTTCAGCGTGATGGCGTGGTCGGCGCAATCGACAAATTGGAACGACACGGTGGCTGTATCATCGCCGATAGCGTGGGTTTGGGTAAAACTTTTGAAGCCCTAGCTATCATCAAATACTATGAGCTGCGCAATGACCGCGTGCTGGTTCTCGTACCCAAACGTTTGCGGGATAACTGGACGCTTTACAAGGCTAATGATCGGCGCAATAGTTTGGCTGCCGACAGGTTCAATTATGATGTATTAAACCACACCGATTTATCTCGCGATGGCGGCTTGACCGGCGATATTGACCTCAATCACGTCAATTGGGGCAACTATGATCTGGTGGTGATCGACGAATCCCACAATTTTCGCAATAAGGCCACGCATAAAGACCGCGAGACACGCTATGACCGGTTGATGCGGCGTATTATTCAGCAGGGGGTCAAAACCCGAGTGCTGATGCTTTCCGCCACGCCGGTTAACAATCGTCTTGCAGACTTGAAAAACCAGATTGCATTCGTGACCGAGGGTGACGACACCGCACTGTACGACCACGGCATTCCCAGTGTTGAGGCGACTGTCCGCCAAGCACAACAGCAATTCAACCGCTGGCTTGCCCTGGAAGAAGCCGAGCGCAAGCCCGCACGCTTGATGGATATGTTGGGCTTCGATTATTTCAAACTGCTGGATATGCTTACCATTGCCCGTTCTCGCAAACATATTGAGAAATACTACGGCACGGCGGAAACCGGCAAATTTCCTGAACGCTTAAAACCTGTCAACATAAAGCCGGACGTCGATTTATCCGGTGAATTTCGCCCTATTCGGGAAATCAACAATGAAATTCGCCGTCTTACCTTGGCGGCCTATGCGCCTTTGCGCTATGTTCTGCCGCATAAACAAGCGGCTTACGATGCTAAGTACAGCACCCAGATTCGTGGCGGCGAGAGTGTTTTCCGTCAAGCCGACCGCGAGGAAAGCCTGGTTCATCTGTTGCGGGTCAATGTCCTTAAACGGATGGAAAGCTCGGTATCTTCGTTTTCACTGACGCTAGAGCGGCAACTAGCTGACGTGAAAGCCACGCTTGCCAAACTGGATGCGCACGATAACAGCATTGAAGAAATCAATATTGAAGATATAGACATTGACGACGCCGCTTTTGAAAGCCTTTTGGTTGGACGTAAGGTTAAAGTATTGCTGCAAGATGTCGATTTAGTGCGTTGGCGGCAAGACCTCACAGAAGACCGTAACCGGCTGTCCACCTTGCTTTCGGCTGCGCGTCAGGTCAATGCGGGCCGCGACGCCAAGTTGGATGCATTACGGCGGGTAATCGAAGATAAAGTAAAAAATCCGATTAACACGGGAAACAGCAAGGTGATTGTATTTACCGCATTCGCCGATACCGCCCAATATCTGTATGAACAGCTGGCGCCATGGGCGCGTGAGAGAATGGGGCTGAATACTGCAATTTTAACCGGCACTGGGCGCAACAAATCCACCTTACCCAATTTACGCAATGATCTGGCGAGCATCCTCGGCGCATTTTCGCCACGCTCCAAGGAACGTCCGGCGGAACTTGCCAATGAAGGCGAACTTGACCTGCTGATTGCCACGGACTGTATTTCCGAAGGTCAAAACCTGCAAGATTGCGACACGCTAATCAACTATGACATACACTGGAACCCAGTGCGGATTATCCAACGCTTCGGGCGCATAGATCGTATCGGCTCCATCAATACCCATATCCAACTCGTCAATTTCTGGCCAAATATTGAACTGGAGGAATATATCAACCTGGAACAACGGGTCAGCGGGCGCATGGTGTTACTGGACATTTCCGCGACGGGTGAGGAAAACGTTATCGAGCAGCAATCCGGCAACCAAATGAACGATCTTGAATACCGCCGCAAACAGCTTTTGAAGCTTCAGGATACGGTTATCGACCTGGAAGATTTGAGCAGTGGCGTTTCGATTGCCGATTTAACCCTCACCGATTTCCGTATTGATCTGGCGGGTTTTCTTAAAGACCATCTGGAACAATTAGACAGTTTGCCGCTAGGCGCGTTCGCCGTAACCACTACCGACGATTTAGGCGAAACCGGCATACCGTCGGGTGTCATTTTCTGTCTCCGCGCCGAAGGCGAAGCCGCTTTAAATCTGTTGGAGCCAGGTTATCCGCTTGCGCCGCATTACCTGTTGCATATCGGCGATGATGGGGCCATATTGTTGCCATTCAATCAAGCCAAGCAGGTGCTAGACCGGCTAAAAAAACTCTGTATTGGACGTGACCTGCCGGATGCCGCAGCCTGCGCCCGGTTTGATAAAGCCACGCGGGACGGCAAGGATATGAGCAAAGCGCAGGATTTATTGGCCAAAGCCGTTGCCTCTATTGTCGGCAAGAAAGAGGAGCGCGCGGTCGCCAGCCTCTTTACTCCCGGCGGCACCCATGCGCGTAAAGGTGAGTTTCAGGGCATTAACGATTTTGAAGTGGTGGCTTTTTTGGTTATTCTGGCTGGAGAGTAATCCGAGAATGAAGCAGATAGACATAGCGCAGCTAAAACAGCATAGTGTTAACGACGTCATTGATGCGCTAAAATTACCGCAGGATAGCCGTGTGGATCAGCGGGTGCCAAAAAAGCTATTGTTGGAACAAGGCGCGCCGACTGCGGCCGACAAACGCCAAATTCAGGATGGCATCGAGGAAATACACTGGATTGCCGCGCTTAAGCCCATCAATATTGGTGTGCCCGTATACCGTGACGCGATACGTGAGTATCTGGAAATCGCGGTGTTGACTGTTGTTTTCCGCCAATCGGCCAAGCCTGCCCGGTTGATAGAATTGATTCATCGGGCCATTCCATACCCCGTGCTATTGCTCTCCAGCCAAAATGACCTGCTTACCCTGTCCCTAGCGCATAAGCGTTGGTCGCAAGGCGAATCCGGCAAAGTGGTCATTGAAGAGCTGCATAAAACCGCCGCATTCAAAGCGGATAAGTTGGGTGAACCTGAAACACAGTTTTTAGCTAGTCTTGCGGTATCCACGCTGACGGCTGTTGATCTTTTTATGCTTTATCAGGCATGGATAGACCTCTTGTCGGCGTTGGCGGCGGCCAGCCTTAGCGGTGGCTTCACCCTGCCGATTTCAATGCGGCAAGCGGCCCAATGGCGGGCCGCGTTGTGCAATTACACGCGCATTCTGGCGGAATTAACCGCCTTGCGCAACCGGGCAGGCAAAGAAAAACAGCTCAATCGGCGAGTAGAATTGAATTTGCAAATAAAAAAGCTTGAAGCGGAACTGGCCGAAATAACAACCACACTCTTACCCTAAAGGGCATACACAGGAACCTAGCCGTGCAGAAATTGACAGACCAAGACCCTGAAACCAAAAGCGCCGATCTGATTGCTGAAAATATCGAACAGCTTAAAGCGCTATTCCCGGAAGCCTTCACCGAAGGTAAAGTGAATTTTGATATATTAAAACAATTGCTTGGCGGTGCAGTTGATGAGCGTGAGGAAAAATACGGCCTTAACTGGCACGGTAAACGCCGCGCTCGGCAACTGGCGCTAACGCCATCAACTGGCACGTTAAGGCCTTGCCCGGAAGAAAGCGTGGATTGGGATACCACGCAAAACCTGATGATTGAAGGCGATAACCTGGAAGTGCTGAAGCTGTTGCAAAAAAGCTATGCCGGAAAGGTGAAACTGATTTATATCGACCCGCCTTATAATACCGGCAAGGATTTTGTTTACCCTGATGACTTTCGCGACAACATCAAAAACTACCTGAAACTGACCGGGCAAGTGGAAGGCGGCAAGAAGATCAGCAGTAATACGGAAGCCAGCGGGAGATTTCATACTGACTGGCTGAATATGATGTATCCACGATTAAAGTTAGCTAGGAATTTATTGAAAGAAGATGGTGTTTTTTTTGTAACTATCGATGATGGTGAGGTTGCTAACTTGCGAAAAGTTTGTGATGAGATATTTGGCGAAGAGAATTTTGTTGCAAACATTATTTGGCAAAAAAAATACGGTGCCGCAAATGATGCAAAATATTTATCTGATATGCACGACCATATACTTTTATACTGTCGAAACAAAGAATCATGGCGTCCTAATCTTTTTGAACGCCCAGATGAATTGAACGCAAAATATTCGAATCCGGATAACGATCCTAGGGGGCCTTGGAATTCCACAAATCTATCTCCTGAATCCGTGTTAAATTCACGCAAAACGGCCACAAGCATATGATAAATAAGTTATAATACAGCTTTGCGCTATTCACCCATTTTGACTATGGCACGTTTTAAGCTTAAAGAATCCAAGAAGGAACTAACCTCCTATGCG
>CAIYSZ010000064.1 GCA_903928965.1 uncultured Pseudomonadota bacterium | reverse complement strand
TTCGGCGCGGGCATAGCCGTATTGTTCGGTTTCAAGCAACGCAAAAACGCAAATTGATTTCTTGATATCAGAATTTAGGACTAATTCAAATGGCAACTATTACAATTAAAGACATTACAATCAATGGCGATGTTATCACCGGAACTTCTGCATCCGACGCTATTGTTTCGGGCAAAAGCCTAGGCAAAGGCGCTACTCTGGTTAACATTTCCAACACCACCCCTTATAACGTTGATTTCCAAGGCGGCGGTAAAATTACGTTTACCAGCAGCACCGCCAACGACACGCTGGTTGGCGGCGTTGGCAACAGCACGATTAAAGCGGGTTCCGGAGACAACACGCTTTATGTGGGCGTCGGCTCAACCTCGGTCAAGGAAAAAAACACCATTACCGCCGGCAACGGCTCGAATACCGTGGTTGTGGATGGAGCAAGCTCCAATAAAATCACCGTGGGTAGCGGCGCGAACAATATCACTATTGACGCTAAAGGCGTTGATAGCGTTACTTTAGGAACCGGTTCCAATGAAGTGATCGCTGAAAACGGCGCGGTGGTCACTATTGCGGCGGTAAATAACAGCAGCGACATTTTGGGCGTTTCTTCCGGCGCCACTCTGAACGCAACCATTTCCAGCAACTGGGTTGCTACCGCCGCCAGCTTTAATAATGGCGGAACCGCGAATCTGACCACCAAGGGTTTCAGCGTTAATCTGGCTAACGCTTCCGGCGCTACTGGCTGGAATGTGACCGACACCGGTAGTCATGCGTTGACTTTCACCGGCGGCGCGCAAAACGATACCTTTACCGCCGGCAAAGGCATGGATACCATTGTCAATCAAGGCGGTGGCACGGATACCATTTATAAATTCGGCGGCTCTGATGTCTTAACCATCGGTTCCGGCTCAACCGCAAACGTTGCGGTAAGTAAAACCTGGACCGCCAGCGCCAGCACTGTTAACAACGGCAGCGTGGACTTGATGGCGGCTAAGAATATCATCGTTGATGTTTCGCATGCCGGCGGAACGGCTGGGTTTACCTTGGACGGAACGGCCGGCGGCGACAAGTTGACCGGCGGCGCCAATGCTGATCTGTTCTGGGGCGGCAAAGGCGACACCTTGACCTTGGGCAGCGCCTCCGACAAGGTTTATTTGATTGACGGCTTGAGCGGGATTACCGCCAACACCCTGGACAATGTTGTCAATTATAAATCCGGGGATCAATTTTATTTTGTGGACAGCACCGCCTCTCATGGAGCGATCAATCTAACGGTTGGCGGTTCGGATTCATCGGTGACCATCGATAGCAAAACCGGTTTCGCTACTTTCAACGGCACGCAGCCTACTTCTTTAAGCGCCGCCTTGAAGGAAGTCGCCGCGGCGTTTCACAGTGGCAATAACGATGCGGCGGGCGATTTCGCTGTTTTCAATTTAACGGTTAAACATACCGCCTACGAATATTTATACATCTCTCATGGCGGAGAAACCGCGCCCAGCACGCATGATACTCTTGTGCAACTGACAGGTGTTTCTAGCGCTACTGTCGTAGCTAACCACATTAGCTTTACTTAAGTCTGCTTTTTCAGTGGTGTAAAAACCCCATCCGCTGCTTGCGGGTGGGGTTTTTTTTCGCCTGTATTGAATTGATTACAGAATTATTGCCGACAAGATTTTGGATTTATTCATATGACTATTACCATCAACGGTACATTCATCACCGGCAACTCGGCTTCCGACTCCATCACTTCCGGTAAAAGCCTGGGCAAAGGCGCAAATCAGGTTGGCATTTCCAACTTAACCCCGTACACAGTCGATTTCCAACACGGCGGCAAAATAAACTTCGGCGCCAGCATCGCCGACAATACCCTGATGGGCGGAACCGGCAATACCACCATCATAGCGGGTACGGATAAACATTCCATCAATGGCGACAATACGATCTCGGTAGGCGTTGGCATTGACGCTTCAGTGGTCAAGCTTGTCAGGAATTCCATCACCGCGGGGAATGGCGACAATTCCATTACCGTTGCCGGGCCGAGTCAAAACAAAATTACCCTGGGCAACGGCGATAATATCGTCAACATTAACGCCAAAGGCAAGGATAGCATCACTTTGGGTATCGGCGTCAACACATTGTCCGCGCAAAACGGGGCCGTGGTGACCGTCGCGGCGGTTAAAAACGCCGGCGATACTTTGGACCTTGCCTCCGGCGCGACCTTGCACGCCACGATTACCGATAATTGGCTTGCCTCCCCCGCCAGCTATAACAACGGCGGAACCGCATTTCTCATCAGCAAAGGTTACAGCGTTGATTTGGCCTTGGCCACGGGCAGCGCCGGTTGGAGTGTCACCGATATCAGCCGAAATAGAGTGACCCTCACCGGCGGCTCGCAAAACGATACTTTGGCCGCGGGAAAAGGCATTGATACATTGATCGATAACGGCGGTCACGATGAATTTATCGGAGGTTCCCGCGCCGACACCTTCCAAATCAATTCAGGCGTCGCCACCATTGAAAATTTTAAAGTCGCCGGCGATAATTTAATTGTTCTCTCCGGGGCTGCCGCTACCGTGATGGTGACTAAATCCTGGAAAGCTGAAACCAACACCGTTGACGAGGGCGCGTTAAGCTTGATCGCGGCCAAAAAGATCAGCATCAATATCGCGCGGGCAAGCAGTGCGGTCGGCATAACCTTGGACGGCTCCGCCGGCGGCGACAAGCTAACCGGCGGCCCGAATGCCGATGTATTCTGGGCTGGAAAGGGCGATACCCTGATCTTGGGCAGCGCAACGGATACTTTGTATTTTACCAAGGATTTTAGCGGCGTTAAAAGCGGCGCAATGGTGACGGTTGAACACTATCAAGCCGGAGATACTATATATTATCTCGACAGCCTCGACGCTCATGCGGGCGTCAACTTGACCGCCGGGGGCTCCGATTCCGCCGTTAACGTCAATGCGTCAGGCATTGCGTTTTTCCAAACCCCGCCGCCTTCGTTAAGAACCGCTTTGACGGAACTGACCGCCGCTTTCGATAGCAATGGGAATAGCGATGTCAATGGCAATTTCGCATTTTTTAATGTCCGGCATGCCGAGTATTTGTTTATTTCCGGCGGCGGCGAAACCGCGCCCAGCGCGGATGACACCTTAATCAAATTTACCGGCGTAAAAATCATTGACGGCGTCACCCTAACCGGCAACCACTTGAACTTTACCTTCGGTTAATTTTGTTCAAGCGTTCAGTGACAAAGGATAACGAGTTCAATCGATACCCCTCGTATTCCGGGATCTCCCGCGGACGTAATTTACTGGTGAAAATACCTTTGAATTGCGGCATGAAACTACCGGTAATCACGATCGAATAAAAACAATAGATGGCGGCCGCCTCGCCCACGCTGACGCCAAACAGCCACTGCGGTATATAGAGGGTTAAGATCGCCGTGACGAAATGGTAACTGCCTATGCGCCAGTTGTCCTTCCATAAAAACCCGCTAAGCGCTAGAGCGAACAAAGAGCCATGGGTTACCAGGGTGCTGTAGGCGCTGGAAATGTGATAGCCGATGTGGTATTTGCCCATGAACAAACAGGACTGCAATCTGCCGATAAATTGCGGTTCAAAAATGTCGATTAATTGCCATTGATTGGGCAAGCGGGTCAGGATTAAAAACAAGCTACTCATGCCCGCGCCAAGACGGAAAGCCTTAACCAATGCCTTAGGATCGGCGGAAAACGTCGCCAACGCCGGCATGATGGCGAATGCCTGCAGGCTGATATGCACCGCCGACAGTTCGCTGAGTAATAGATTAGTGCCGTATCCGCATTGATCAGCGACCGGATAGGCGAAATATTGAATAAATTCCATTAACGAGAAATGAAAAATGGCGTAAGCCCTGGCCAATCTTACCCAATGCGTTTCGGTTTTATCGTTATACGTCACGGCGGCGGCGGCCAAGCCAATGACGCCCATGCCTAGGGACATAGAAGCGCTAAAGCACATAGTTTTTTTCCTTTCTCGGTTTTTATTATTAAAAAGTTTAAAAATTTGCCTAGGTTTTGTCAAATGGCGGAGTGTAAGCGCTCAACTCACGCCCGGCAGAAACGGGACAAAATATACCGGTTCTATTGTTTCGTCCACATAACCTTCGGCGTCGCGGGTAATCCGGTGCAAGGCTTGCTGTCCGTCCAAGCCCAAGGGTATGACCAACACGCCGCCTATCGATAACTGTTTCAGCAATTCCGGCGGCGGTTGCAGCGGAGCCGCCGCGGCCAAAATGGCGTCGTAAGGGGCATGTTCCGGCCAACCCAATGCCCCGTCGCCATGCCTGAAACCGACGGATTTAATATTCAACTCCCATAACAAATCCTTGGCCTTGCGCAGCAGCGGGTCTAAACGCTCCACGGTGTAAACCTGATCCACCAATTTAGCCAAGATCGCGGTTTGATATCCGGAACCGGTGCCGATTTCCAAGACCTTGCGCACGTTTCCCTGCTCCAGCAACAGCTCGGTCATTTTCGCCACGATATAAGGCTGGGAAATGGTTTGATTATGCCCTATCGGCAGCGCCGTATCCTCGTAAGCCCGGCTTTCCAAGGCCTCGTCGACGAAAATATGCCGCGGGGTGTCGGCCATGACCGACAACACCCGTTGATCATGAATGCCTTGATCGCGCAAGCGCGCCGCCATTCTTTCGCGCGTGCGGCGCGAGGTCATGCCTATGCCTTGCAAGCGATGATTCGTCATGCCGGCTCCAATGCCAGCCACTCGGCTAGACTGGTCTTTTGGTCATGCCGGGTTAAATCCAGTTGCAACGGCGTTACCGAAACATATCCGCGGCGTATGGCGTCAAAATCGGTGCCCGGTCCCGCGTCTTGCTCCGCGCCGGGCGGCCCTACCCAATAAATGGTTTTGCCGCGCGGGTCCAGCCCTGGGATAACGCCTTCGGCTTTATGCCGTTGTCCCAAGCGGGTGACTTCGTAGCCTTTAATGTCTTCCAGCGGCAAGTCCGGTACGTTGACGTTTAATAAAGTGTCGCGCGGCAAGGGATGGGCCAGAATTTTATGCAGCAGGGTGACTGCCACGGCGGCGGCGGTAGCGAAATGCCTAGGGTCTTGGCCGACGAGGGAAATGGCAACCGCAGGTAAGCCGAGAAAGCGGCCTTCGGTAGCCGCCGCCACCGTGCCGGAGTAAAGCACGTCGTCGCCCAAATTGGCTCCATGATTGATGCCGGCGAACACCATGTCCGGTTCTTGCCGCAGCAAGCCGGTAATCGCCAAATGCACGCAATCGGTGGGGGTGCCGTCCACTCTGACGAAGCCGTTGTCGCAAGTCACGGCGCGCAACGGCTGGTCTAGCGTCAGGGAATTGCTGGCCGCGCTACGGTTTTTGTCCGGAGCCACCACGGATATCCGGGCGTGAGCTTGCAGCGCTTCGGCCAAGGTAATAATACCTTGAGCCAAATAACCGTCATCATTGCTAATCAAAATGTGCATAAACCGGGAAAACGCTTTAAAATCGTACCATAGTAGCAAAAAACCGCCATCTCGGCAGCTTATCGTGACAAAAAAACCGCTTACTCCCAGCATAGAAGACGCCGCCCTGTTCCGGGAAAGCGTGGGGCCGGTTCAGGAGGTCAAAACCAATTCGCTTTATTTGAGCGCGACGGCCAAACCCCGGCCCTATCCCGCCCGGCGCGCGCCGGAAACCATGCCCGATCCGCTGCAAAACATTATCGCCGATTCCTTGGAAACGCTCCATCAAGAAGACACTATGTCGTTTTTGAGCCCCGGCTTGCAAAAGTCGGTGTTGAAACGGCTGCGCAAAGGCGGATACGGCGTGGACGCGGAATTGGATTTACACGGCATGACCAGCCGGCACGCTTTAATTCGCCTGTTGGATTTTTTGCATTATTGCCGTGAAAACGGCTATGAGTGCATTCGCATCATACACGGCAAAGGGTATCATTCCCCCGAACAACCGGTGCTGAAAAACGAGCTAAACGCTTGGCTGCGACAACACCGTGACGTGCGCGCTTTTTGCTCAACTCCGCAACGCGCCGGCGGCGCCGGCGCCATATTTGTACTGTTACGCCTGTCGGATAAATTCATGCATGAAGATGAGGATAACGGCTAAACCTTGATGCCCGGCGATCATGCGCCGTGCAAAATATTCAGCATGAACTATTGAATTTTTCGGTAAAATTTCCTATCCTTTGTCGGATATAATTTTACCCGGCGGCGTTAAATCCTAGCTGTTTAGCTCCCCATTTTTTAATCACAATAAGAGAACACAAAAATGAAAAAATCATTTGGTTTGTTAGCAGGCGCAGCTTTATTGACTTTGAGTGGTCAAGTTTTCGCAAACACAGCCGAGGAAATTGGCGCCAAAATCTATGAGCGCGCTTTCGGCCGCGGTTGCGGCGCTTGCCATGACATCGCTTCCAATCCGCAATTGTCAGCTTTGATCAAAGCCGGCAAATTGCCTAAGGAACAATTTGCACAAGTTTTGAAAAATGGCAAAAACGGCATGCCTAAAGCTACCGCGGCCATCATGGAAGTGGGTCCGGTTAAAAAAGCCGGCTTGACCGAAGATCAAGCCATCGACGCTATTTACGAATATTTGCAAAAATAAGCGTATTTCGGTTGGAAAAAACCGCCGCTTGGTTCCTACGGGACGCGGCGGTTTTTTTTTGGCTAAGCCAACAGGGACAGGATTTCCTCGCGCAACACCACTTCCTTGTCTTGCAACAGATCGGCCAATAAATCCAATTGTGTGCGTTTCTCGGTCAAAATTTGCAAGGCGCGTTGCTCGGCTTGCTGAATCAAGGCCTTGATTTCCGAATCGATCAGGCGCGCGGTTTCCTCGCTATAATTGCGTTGCTCCGAATAATCGCCGCCTAGAAACTGCAATTGCTGGCGGTGTCCGTAAATCAACGGTCCCAGCTTTTCGCTCATGCCTAAATAACAAACCATATTGCGCGCGATTTCGGTGGCTTTCTCCAAATCATTTTGCGCGCCGGTGGACACCGAATTTAATGCCATTTGTTCGGCGACTCGCCCGCCCAATAGAATGGCCAATTGGTCCTTCAACTCGGGTTCCGTGGACAAATACTTTTCTTCCACGGGCAATTGCAAAGTGAAGCCTAAGGCCGATACGCCGCGCGGAATAATGGATATTTTATGCACCGGCTGACCGGTAGGCGTATTTTCCGCGATTAAGGCATGACCCGCTTCGTGATAGGCCACGCGGCGTTTTTCCTCGATTCCCAACACCCGGTTTTTCTTTTCCGGCCCCGCCATGACCCGGTCTATCGCCGCCTCGAAATCCGGCATGCTAACCGTGGTGCGGTCGCCGCGCGCCGCCATGATGGCCGCCTCATTGGCGATGTTCGACAAATCCGCGCCGACGAAACCCGGCGTGCGCCGCGCCACCGTGGCCAGATCGACTCCGGCATCCAATTGCATGCCGCGGCAATGCAGGGTCAAAATAGCGATGCGATCTTGCAAATCCGGTTTATCCACCACGATCTGCCGGTCAAAGCGTCCGGCGCGCAACAAGGCTTTATCCAAAATTTCCGGCCGGTTGGTGGCCGCCATTACCACGACTCCGGACGACGGATCGAAGCCGTCCATCTCGGTTAGCAATTGATTCAGGGTTTGTTCGCGTTCGTCGTTGCCGCCCATGGTCGCCGGGCCGCCACGCGCGCGGCCGATAGCGTCCAACTCGTCTATGAAAATAATGCACGGCGCTTTTTGCCGGGCTTGCTCGAACAAATCCCTCACCCGCGCCGCGCCGACGCCGACAAACAACTCAATGAACTCGGAAGCGCTGATATTGAAAAACGGCACCCCGGCCTCGCCGGACACCGCGCGCGCCAGCAAGGTTTTGCCGGTGCCGGGAGCGCCGACCAGTAATACCCCTTTCGGCATGCGACCGCCCAATTTTTGTAATTTTTCCGGGGAGATTAAAAATTCGATGGTCTCCTTCAATTCTTGTTTAGCGCTCTCGGCCCCGGCGACATCGTTGAAGGTGATATTGCCGGCCTCTTGTTTGAGGCGGAACTTATTGCCTAAATTTAAAATCGAGCGGCCCGCGCCGCCGGTCATTTTCGGCAACAGCCACATCCAAACCCCGGCGAAAATGACTATCGGCAGCACCCAATTGAAAATCATGTTGTTTAGCCAGTTTTCGCCGCTACGCACCACATATTGCACTTTGTGCTGTTGCAAAGTGTTCGCCAAGTCCACGTCCCATAGCGGAATGGTATAGAAATACTTGCCGATGTCCCTGTTCTCGCTTTTTAAGCTGCCGTTGATAAAGCGCTGCGTGACAGTGGCCTTGTCGACTTGCTCCTCGTTTACCAAGGTTAAAAACTTGCTATAGGGGATTTCCACCCCTTGCACATGTTCGCCGCCGGACACTAAGGACAGCAGAAACAAACCCACTAAAAAATAGACTAGAAACTTTGGCGATTGCCCCTTGCCTTCATTGCCAGCCGCCGGCGGCTGGTTTTCCCGCCACTGCCGCCAAGCCGCGCGCAACCGTTCCCAGAACGCCGACAAACCGTCTAGCGAGTATTTAAGGTATTCGTTAAACTTTTGCTGTTCAAACATGGTGCAAAATCTCCTGGTTTACTGCATACAATGCTTCAATCAACCCGCTACCGGGGCCAAACCGCGATAAGCGCCGTCGAAATACAATAGCGGCTCTCCGCCGCGGCATACCGCGTCCGTCACTTCACCTATCACCACCCAATGCGTGCCGGCAGTGACGCATTGCACTACCTTGCATTCCAAAGAGACCAGCGCCTCCGCAAACCAGGGCGCGCCGGCCGGGCTCAACTGCCAGCCCAAGGCCGCGAAACGTTCCGCTTGCGTGGCGCCGCCGGCGAATTGGTTGGAAGCCGCCTGCTGCGCGGCGGCCAATACGTTGACCGCGAATATTCCGGTTTCCCGCACCAGCGCGCCGGTATCGGTGTTTTGATTCAGACACACCAAAATTTGCGGCGGTTCCATGGATACGCTGCTAAAGGAAGTCGCCGTCATTCCTCTAGGGCCTTGCTCGGGAGCATGCGCGGTGACCACGGTCACCCCGCTGGCCCACAGCCGCAAGGCGTTTTTGAATTGAACAGCTTCTATACTCATAAAATAGCTCTCTTTAGGTTAACAGGGCCAGCATGCCACGTTTAAATGAAAATTGCCATCGCGGGACGCTATCCTAAAGTTTAGGCCGCATATGCGGAAACAACAACACGTCGCGGATGCTGGGCGCATTGGTAAACAACATCGCCAGCCGGTCTATGCCTATGCCCTCGCCGGCCGTCGGCGGCAAGCCGTGCTCCAAGGCGGTGATATAATCCGCGTCGAAATGCATGGCTTCCTGATCGCCGGCTTCCTTGTCCGCTACTTGTTTTTTGAAGCGTTCCGCCTGATCTTCCGGATCGTTCAACTCGGTAAAACCGTTGGCGATTTCCCGGCCGCCGACAAAAAACTCGAACCGGTCGGTCACGTGCGGGTCCTGGTCGTTGCGCCGCGCCAACGGCGACACCTCTACCGGATAAGCGGTAATAAACGTCGGTTGCGATAAACGGTGTTCCACCGTTTTCTCGAAGATTTCAATTTGAATCTTGCCTAAACCGTAACTCTCCTTTACCGGAATCCCAAGTTTCGCCGCCACGGCCGCCGCCGCCTCGCGGGTTTGCAAATCCGCCGCGCCTAAATCCGGATTAAAATGCAAAATCGACTCCAATACCGTCATCCGCGCGAACGGCTTGGAAAAATCATACGCTTCGCCCTGATATTCAATCGTAGTATTACCTACCACCTGTTCGGCGATGCCGCGCAGCATGGCTTCGGTTAAATCCATCAAATCCTGGTATTCGGCATAGGCTTGATAAAACTCAAGCATGGTGAACTCCGGATTGTGCCGGGTGGACAAGCCCTCGTTACGGAAATTGCGGTTGATCTCGAACACCCGCTCGAAGCCGCCGACCACCAAGCGCTTTAAATACAACTCCGGCGCGATGCGTAAATACAATTCCATATCCAGCGCATTATGATAGGTAGTGAACGGCCGCGCGGTCGCCCCGCCCGGTATCACCTGCATCATCGGCGTCTCCACTTCCAGAAATTCGCGCTCCAGCAAGAATTGGCGGATGAAGCTTATGATTTGCGAACGCAGCAAGAAAGTGCGCCGGGTTTCGGCGCTCATAATCAAATCCAGATAACGCTGCCGGTATTTGACCTCTTGATCCGCCAAGCCATGAAACTTTTCCGGCAGCGGCCGCAAGGCCTTGGTCAGCAGGCGGATGTCGTCCGCGCGCACGCTCAGCTCGCCGACCTTGGTTTTAAATAAAGTGCCTTCCGCGCCGAGAATATCGCCGATATCCCACTTTTTGAATTGATCGTTATACACGCCCTCGGCCAAATTATCGCGCGCTACGTACACCTGAATTTGCCCGGACATATCCTGCAAATGGCAAAAACCGGCCTTGCCCATTATCCGTCGCGTCATCATGCGCCCGGCGATCTTGACCCTGACCGGCTCGGCCAACAGCGCCTCCTCGCTTCTGTCGCCATAATGCGCGATTAATTGCGCCGCCAAGCCGTCGCGGCGAAAATCGGTGGGAAATGCAATGCCTTCCTCGCGGAGCGCTTGCAGTTTTTCCCGGCGTTGCTTGATTTGTTCTTGTTCGTCGTGTTCGAGTTCAGACATATTTACTAATTATTAAAAATTAAATACGATAGATGAGGATCGTCCTCGGTTATTATGTAACTATTTTCATAATAACCATATTTATCCTGTAATTCCAGTTTGCCAAGAAAATCATGATGTAACATAAGTAAATTACTCAATTCACGCACAAAATAATCACTATGCGTACTGACCACCACTTTAAGACCCGCGTTGACCAGTTGCGTCAGCAGTCTGGCTACCTTACGCTGGTTTTCGGGATGCAGATTTAGCTCAGGTTCGTCTATCATCAAGTAATCGCCATTTTCAGCATTGTGCTTCAAGTAAAAAAACAATGCGAAAAAAACTTTTACCGTGGATAAAGCAATATGCATTGTTTTAATGCCGGTTCCCGCACCGGCGGGCAGGTTGCTTTTTCTTTGCTAGGAAACGGCAACAGTTTACGGTGTTACTTTACATACTGTATCTAATGAAATTGTGTGCTACGCACGATTGTTTTAATGCCGGTTCCCGCACCGGCGGGCGGGATACTTTTTCTTTGTTTGTCCAAAGAAAAAGTATCCAAAAAGAAAGGCCACCCGATTTTCGCCTGTTTCCTGCGCTTCTCGCTTGCGTCCGGGGTTCTCGAAAGGGCCATCCATGGCCCTTCGAGAACGCGCGGCATCCTGCCGCGCCCCTGACGGGCCAGTTCGGACACAAGCTGCGATGTTCGGGGCGAAATACGGGACCCAACACCGTCACGATTTCGTTTAGGATAGGGTGCGTAGGATGCTGCTTTGCAAAGCAAAGCGAATCACTTACACCCGCCAAAAAATCAACCAGCCTACAATAAATCGTACCTAAAAGTCGAAGCCTAATTCCAGCAAAGACACCGCCAAGACTTAGGCTAGCCCCGCCGGAGCGCCCGGCCCGAGCATGCGCGGCAGGGAGCCGCGCTTGAGCCTCCATGGATGGATATACGGCGTCTCGGGACGGGCGCTCCGGCGGGGCTAGCCTTTAAAGCCGATGTAGACCTTTACTAAAGACATCATAGCCATGTTTGGGAATACATTCGTAGCCAAAGCGCATCGCGATTACTCCGCCAAACCTTATAACCCGCTCTTCAAGCTCGCCTCAATAAACTGATCCAATTCCCCGTCCAACACCGCTTGCGTATTGCCGGTTTCAACGCCGGTTCTTAAATCCTTGATGCGTGACTGGTCTAGCACGTAAGAGCGAATCTGGCTGCCCCAGCCGATGTCGGATTTAGAATCCTCCACCGCCTGCTGCGTGGCGTTGCGTTTCATCATCTCCAGTTCCCACAACTTAGCCTTTAACTGCTTCATCGCCGTATCCCGGTTCTTATGCTGCGAACGGTCGCTTTGGCACTGCACCACGACGCCGGACGGATTATGCGTAATCCGCACCGCCGATTCGGTCCGGTTAACGTGCTGGCCGCCCGCGCCGCTGGCGCGGTAGACGTCCACCCGTAAATCCGCCGGGTTGATGTCGATTTCAAAATCATCATCCACCTCCGGCGAAACAAACACCGAAGCAAAGGAAGTATGCCGCCGGTTGCCGGAATCGAACGGCGACTTGCGCACCAATCGATGCACTCCGGTTTCCGTGCGCAGCCAACCATAGGCATAAGGCCCCTCGAACTTAATGGTCGCGCTTTTGATGCCCGCCACGTCGCCGGGAGACTCCTCGATCAACTCGGTCTTGAAACCTCGGCTCTCGCCCCAGCGCAAATACATGCGCTCTATCATCGATGCCCAATCCTGCGCCTCAGTGCCGCCGGAACCGGATTGAATATCCAAAAACGCATTATTCGCATCCATTTCTCCGGCGAACATGCGCTGAAACTCCAGTCCCGCCACCTGTTTTTCAAATTCCAGCAAATCGGCGGCCACCGTGTCCACGGTATCGGCGTCTCCTTCCTCCACCGCCATCAGCAACAACTCTTCCGCGTCGTCCAGACCTGTATCCAAAGCGTTCAGAGTATTAACTATCCCCTCCAACACGCTACGCTCCTTGCCCAAGGCTTGCGCCAGTTCGGGCTTGCTCCAGACGCCGGGGTCCTCCAACTCGCGCAACACTTCCACCAAGCGCTCGCTTTTTTCCGGATAATCCAGATAATTTTTTAAACCGGCGGCACGTTCGCGCAAATCGGCTATCTTATATTTGATTGGGTTAATTTCTTGCATGCATCACCAACCGCCATGCCCTATGCTTTGCGGCACTCAAAATTTATCAATTATATACGATTATTCAACATTCGCCGCCGATTGACGCCGCAAAGCCCGAAAAACCAAAACCGCGCCCAGCGCAATGAACGGCACGCTCAAAAGCTGGCCGGTAGTGAACGGGAGGCCTGTGTCGTACATGGCTTGCTCGGTCTTGAAAAACTCCAATCCAAAACGCGCGCTAAACACTAATAAGCAAAACAAACCCAGCAACAAACCGGGCGCCGGTTTTTCCAGGGTCTTGCGGTATACCGGAATCATCCCGCAAAATATTAAGGCGTAACTAATCGCCTCGTACAACTGCACCGGATGCCTGGGGTGACTGTCCACCCTGGCGAATATGATGCCCCAAGGCTGATCGGTTACCGTACCCAAGATTTCGGAGTTAAAAAAATTGCCGACGCGAATGATCGCGCCGCCCATGACGGCCAAAAAAGCCACTCGGTCCAACAACCATATGAACGAATCCCCGGCGACGCGGGAATATATATACAAAGCCATCAGCACGCCCAAGGCCGCGCCGTGACTAGCCAAGCCGCCCTCCCAGATGGCTAGGATTTTTTCCGGATGCGCCAAATAATAGCCCGGATCGTATAACAAAGCATGCCCCAGACGCGCGCCCAGTACTATGCCCAGCGCCACGAACCATAGCAAGCGATCCACTTCCTCCGGATTTTTACCCTCGCGCCGGTAAATCATCTCCATTGAAGTGTAACCGAACACGAAGGCGGCCGCGAACAAGGCGCCGTACCAACGGATAGTCAAAAAACCGACATGCAACAGCACCGGATTAATATCCCAAACCAAATGCGACATATGCTTAGTTTATAGAGTAATAAAAACATCATTATAACCGCAAGCGGCCTTGGCGGAGGCGGCGAGGTGAAAGCTAAATGCGTGCGTCAAGCCATATTGCATGCTATGGTTTTTTGTGTAACATATCATTCGCCACGCCAACCGGACAATTCCCCATGAGCCTTCCCGAATCCAGCGCTCCACAACTGCCGCAGCATCCGAAATTGACCTTTCGCTTATTGCACCAAAACGAAATCGCCCTGGGTCCCGGCAAGGCGGATTTATTGGCCGCCATTGAAAAAACCGGTTCCATCTCCGCCGCCGGCAAATCCATGCACATGAGCTATCGCCGCGCTTGGATACTGGTGGACGTGATGAACCGCTGCTTCAAGCAACCCTTGGTGCACACCGCCAAGGGCGGCAAGGATGGCGGAGGCGCGACGCTGACTCCGCTCGGCAAGCAAGTGCTGGCCAATTACCGGCAAACCGTCGCGGCCTTGAATCTGACCGTGCAAGCTTATCTGCCTTTATTCGCGGATATGTTGCGCGAGGAAAACGACGCCGGCAATCCGCCGGAAGCAAGCTCCGAAACACCGCCTAAGGACGATGACCGGGCCTTGGCCGAATTATAAGCATCCGCCATGCGGCGGCGGGCGGGTTAATGGTAGAATTTCACTTTATTTTCCAACCTGCGTCTATTAGCCGATGACCATCAACGTACTTTTCGTCTGCATGGGCAATATTTGCCGCTCGCCGACCGCGGAAGGCGTGTTCACCGCCAGGGTTTCCGAAAAAAACCTGCAAGCCCATTTCAAAATCGATTCAGCCGGCACTCACGCCTACCATGTCGGCGACGCTCCGGATCTGCGCGCGCAACACGCCGCCCGCCAGCGCGGCATAGAAATTCAACATTTGCGCGCCCGCAAATTCACCTTCCAGGATTTTGAAGATTTTGACTACATTCTAGTCATGGATGACGACAATCACACCATCGTTCGCCATGCCTGTCCGCCGCAACACTTGCATAAAATCAGTTATTTTTTGGATTTCGCCCCGCAACTCCGGAAGCGTGAAGTGCCGGACCCTTACTATGGCGACGGCAATGGCTTTGAACGGGTGCTGGATATGATCGAAGCCGCGACGGAAGGTTTGTTGCTAGCTCTTAAACAAAAAGGAGAACTGCCATGAGCATTATCGCCAATACCGTCAATTACCTGGACGGCGACACCCTTTTGGAAGGCTATTTCGCCTATGATGACGCGATTACCGGCCAACGCCCGCTGGTCATCATCCACCACGCCTGGGCCGGACGCGACGAATTCGCCATGCAAAAAGCCCGGCAAATCGCCGGACTCGGCTATCTTGGCTTCGCCGCCGATATGTACGGCCAGGGTCTGACAGGCTCCGGCCCGGAGGAAAACGCCAAACTGATGCAACCTTTCATTCAAGACCGCGCCAAGCTGCAACAACGGCAGCAAGCGGCGTTGGCGGCAGCCAAACTGCTGCCGTGGGCCGACTCGAATCGCGCCGCCGCCATCGGCTTTTGCTTCGGCGGGCTGTGCGCCCTTGATTTCGCCCGCTCCGGGGCGGACTTGCGCGGCGTCGTCGCCTTTCATGGCCTGTTCACGCCGCCGGCCAATATCCCGCACCCCAAAATCAAGGCCAAGGTATTGGTATTGCACGGTCATGCCGATCCCATGGCGACGCCGGAGCAATTACTCGCGCTGCAAACCGAATTAACCCAGGCCGGCGCCGACTGGCAAACCCACGTCTACGGCCACACCTTACACGCATTCACCAACCCGGCCGCCAACGACCGGAATTTCGGCACTGTATACCAAGCCGACGCCGACCGCCGCTCCTGGCAAGCGATGGCTAATTTTTTAAGCGAAATTTTCAACTCTCCCTAAATCCGGACACCGCGCGCGCCGCCAATGCAATTTCGCGCAAAAAACACAACAGACCGCAAGTCAAGGCCAGGATCGCGGTGATAAACAACAAGGAAATCGGGCGGCTGAAACTCAATTGCAATTCGGCCCCCAAAAACAAGGCCACGATGGCGATACACACCAACAACGCGCAGATGGTGCATAAACTGATGGCCGCGTGAATCAAACCGACCCGCCGCGTCAAATTAGCCAATTCTTCGGCATCGGCCTGCCTTAACGGCGTGTCGCCCGCGTCGGTCAAGGCGCGGTAACGGTCTATCACCCGCGCCAGACGCCCGGTCAACACACTGAGAATCGAGCCGACGCCGCTCAGTAAAAATACGGGCGTCAACGCCAATTGAATCACGTGCGCCACGGTGGGAATATTCGGTAAATTCTCCATCAAAATTCCGCAAGCATAGTCATCAGGTATAGTAATTCAGGAATAGTAATTCAGGAATAGTAATAATGGCTTACAACAACGCTGGCGCGGTCTTAGGCTGTTAACAAAAAGTCTCTACGTGTAAGTGATGGGGTGCATACGGTCTTGTAAACCGAATTTCCAGCGCCCCACGACCGCAAGCTTTGTGGTTATAATCAATCTCCCGCAGCCACACATCTTGAGCTACATGCCCCATCATTTTTCGCGCATCGGCTTGGTCGGCAAAATCGGTGACCCTAGCAGCGCCGACACGGTAACCGAATTGTACCGTTTTCTGCTCCGCCGTGGCCACCAACTGACCGTGGACGACGACACCGCGCCGTATATCCACGAAATTGGGCTCAATTCCGCTCCCACCGCCGACATTGCCCGTAACTGCGATTTATTGATTTCGGTCGGCGGCGACGGCACGTTTTTAACCTCCGCCCGCGCCGCGGCCGACTATGAAACGCCGCTGCTGGGCGTTAATCTGGGCCGGCTGGGATTTTTGACCGATATTTCCCCGCTGCAATTGTCCAACCGGCTGGCGCAAATTCTGAACGGTCAATACCGCTTGGAAGAGCGGCGAATTTTGCAAGCGAAAATTTATCGCGGCGGCGAGATCATTCACCGGCAAACCGCGGTCAACGAAGTAGTGGTGCATCGCTGGTTGACGCCCAGCATGGTGGAAATCATCACCCGCATTGACGGCGTGTACTTGAACACGCAACGTTCCGACGGACTGATCGTCGCCACCCCGACCGGTTCCACCGCCTATTCACTATCCGCCGGCGGGCCGATTTTGCACCCAGCCTTGCGCGCCTTGGTTTTGGTGCCGCTAAACCCGCACACCCTGTCCAATAGGCCGCTGGTGGTGGACGATCAAGTGGAAATTGAAATCCGCTTCAACCAGTCCAGGGAGATCAACGCGCAGGTGACCTGCGATCATCTGGAGATTCCCGACGTGCAAACCGGCGACAAAATTATCATTAAAACGGCGAAAAAACCGATTAAAATTCTGCATCCGGAAGACCACGATTTTTTTCACATCCTAAGAAGCAAACTAAACTGGAGCGGCGGTTACCCCGCCTGACGCTATGCTGTCCAGCCTAAACATTATTGATCTAGCCGTAGTCGAACGTTTGAATCTGGAATTGGAGCCCGGCATGTCGGTGCTGACCGGGGAAACCGGGGCCGGCAAGTCGATTTTGCTGACCGCATTAGGTCTGGCGCTGGGCGACCGCGCCGATTCCGGCTATGTGCGCGCCCATGCCAAACGCGCGGAAATCCATTTGGAGTTCAACATCCGCCAAGCTCCGCAAACTCTGGCCTGGTTGCAAGAAAATGAATTGGACGACGAGGAGCACTGCCTGATCCGGCGCACCGTTAGCGACGACGGCCGCTCCAAGGCTTATATCAATAACCGGCCGGTCAATTTGCAAACCCTGCAAGCCTTGAGCAAGCAATTGGTGGAAATTCACGGCCAGCACGCGCATTTAACCCTACTCGACAGCGAGGAACAACGGCGCTTGATCGACGCCTTCGCCCAAAACGAAGCCCTGCTGGAACAATTAAACCAGTGCCAACAGCAATGGCGCAAACTACGGCGCGAATGGCGGGAACTGCAAAAATCCGGCGTCGAGCAACAAGAACGCGAGGAATTGTTGCGCTATCAACTGGAAGAATTGCGGCAGCTGGATTTGGAACATTACGATTATGCCGCCCTGGCCGAGCAACATCATAAGATGGCGAATCTGGGCAAAATTCTCGCCAGCGGCCAGCAACAGCTGGACGTTTTATACGACAGCGACGAACAATCGGTCAGCGCCATGCTGGCCCACGCGCAACGCGCGATGCAAGAGCTAAGCCACTACGCGCCCGAATTAAACGTCATCAATGAAATGCTGGCGGGCGCGGAAATTCAAATCGCCGAAGCGGCGCAGCAACTGCGCCGTTTTTTGGACAATCAGGAAGCGGACCCGCGGCAACTCGATTTGCTGGAGCAGCAACTAGCCTCAATCCAATCTTTAAGCCGCAAGCATAAAACCGCGCCGGAACAACTGCCGGGTCTAGCCGGGCAATTGGCCGCGGAATTGCACAACATCAGTCACGGCGCGGAGCGGCTGGAAACGCTGGAGCGGTCGTGCGGGGAACTGGAGCGGCAGTACGCGGAATTGGCCGCCAGATTGAGCGCCCGCCGGCGGGACGCCGGCGAAACCCTGCAACACCGCATTTCGGCGGCCATTAAAGAGCTCGGCATGCCGCACGGCGAATTCATCGTGGCCATTCAAAACCTGGAAAGCGCCGAACCGCAAACCAACGGCCTGGACCGCATCGAATTCCTGGTGTGCACCAATCCCGGCTTGCCGGCCAAGCCGCTGGCCAAAATCGCCTCCGGCGGGGAATTATCGCGCATCAGCCTGGCAATACAAGTCACCGTCAGCTGCGACAAATCCACGCCGACCATGATTTTCGACGAAGTGGACGCCGGCATCGGCGGCGGCATCGCCGAAATCGTCGGCCAAAAACTGCATCGCCTGAGCCATAACCGGCAAGTGCTGTGCGTGACGCACTTGCCGCAGGTGGCGGCGCAAGCCGATCAGCATTTATACGTCTCCAAAAATCAGCAAGCGGCGGTCACCAGTTCCAGCGTGCGCCGCTTGACGCGCGATGAACGCATAGAAGAACTGGCCCGCATGCTAGGCGGCGTGACCATCACTGAAAATACGCTGGCCCACGCGCAAGAAATGCTGGAGCGCGGCGGCTTGAGTTCAACGCCGCCGGCGGGATAAGCCCGCGAGCGGAATTTAAGCTGCACGCGATAGCCGCCAAACCTCAAAAACCGTCAGGCCTGCTCAACGAGCCAAAAACAAATCAATTAAGTAAACACGCACGCAAACACGATAACCCTATTTTTTTTGTAAAATTGCGGCCATGCAAAATCAAAACCTTAAAGTTGGACTATGATTATATCAGGTGCATTACATGTGATTTGCTCCTAATAATAGCAACTAGCCTTCTTTGTTTTAACTAAGAGATGAACAACATGACGACCGCAATCCTCCAAGAAACTAATCCCAAAACAACCGCCGCCACGTCGGCTCCGATTATCCAAGTCGGCGCAACTACGACCATCGTCAAGGGCTATATTAGTTCCATAAATGGCCTGTCCATCACCGACGCCTCGGCGGGCGGCGCCAACCTGCAAGTCACGCTCACCGACAGCCATGGCCTGCTGAATGCCGGCGTCAACAACCTAATCGTCAGCGGGGCCAATACCGACAAACTGACCTTGACCGGCACTTTAAGCGCTATCAATAAAGCTCTGGCCGGCTTGACCGACACCAACTCCACCCTAGGCGCCGACCCCATCAAGGTTAGCGTCACCGACACCGGCGACGGCTTAACCGCCAGCGCCAGCCAAGGCGTCAACGTAGTTCCACCCTTATCCCTGAGCGGCCTGACCACCGCCGGAACCGGCAGCGATGTGAGCACAGTCAATCCCTTTGCCAATCTGGTATTAACCGATGCTTTACATCCCGACAGTGTCGGCGCCAGCATCAGCTTTACCGCCGCCAACGGCGTGTTAAGCGGTTCCAACTTGTCCGCCGCCTCTTTAAGCAACGGCGTGGCCACTTATACCTTGAATGCCACTAGCCCCAGCCAGTTGCAGCAGGAACTCAACGCCCTGGTATTCACTCCCACCGCGCATCAGGTCAGCCCTGGGCAAAGCGTGACCACCGACTTTAACCTGAACTTCAAAGGCGGCGGCGCCGCAGCTATCAACGCCCCATTGCTGATCTTGAGCAGGGGCGTATACGCCCCTGCCTCCCTAGCCACCGACAGTGGCGGCGATGTGTTTGTGGCTAATTACGGCAATAACACCGTCGAGGAGTTCTCCGCCAACGGCTCATTGCTCCGTACTTTGAGCAACGGCGTAGACGCGCCTGCCGCACTAGCTACCGACAATGGCGGCAATGTGTTTGTGGCTAATTACGGCAATAACACCGTCGAGGAGTTCTCCGCCAGCGGCGCACTGCTGAACAGCTTGAGCAACGGCGTTTCCAACCCTAACGTCCTAGCCACCGATAGCAGCGGCAATGTGTTTGTGGCTAATTCCGGCAATAACGCCGTCGAGGAGTTCTCCGCCAGCGGCTCACCGCTGAACACCTTAAGCAACGGCGTAGACGCGCCTGCCGCACTAGCCACGGACAGCTGGGGCGATGTGTTCGTTGCTAATTCCACCAATAACACAGTCGAGGAGTTTTCAGCCAGCGGCTCGCTGCTGAACACCTTAAGCAACGGCGTTTCATACCCTATCGCTCTGGCCACCGACAGCGGAGGTGATGTGTTTGTGGCCAATATAGGCAGTCTAAGCAACAATAGCGTCGAAGAGTTTTCAGCCAGCGGGGTACTACTGCGCACCTTGAGCGATGGCGTTTCCATCCCTCAAGCCTTGACCACGGACAGCCGCGGCAATGTGTTTGTAGCCAATTTAAATGGCGCCGTCGAGGAGTTTTCCGCCAGCGGGGCACTGCTGCGCATCGTGAGCAACGGTGTTTCCACTCCAAACGCCCTCGCAACGGATAGCCGCGGCGATGTGTTTGTGGCTAATTTCAGCAATAACACCCTTACCCAATACGCACCCATCCCAGCTAGCTATCCGCCCAGCTATACGCAAGGCAGCAACTCAACCCTGTTAAAAATCACCGCGGCGGCCATTACCGCTCCCAGCATCAACACCGGCGCCGCGGCGACCGTGGTCGCCGGCTTTACCGGCGCCATCAGCGGCCTGTCAGTCACCGACGCTTCGGCGGGCGGCGCCAGCCTGCAAGTCACGCTCACCGATAGCCATGGCCTGCTGAATGCCGGCGCCAACGGCGTAACCGTCAGCGGCGCCAATACCGACAAATTGACCTTGACCGGCACTTTAAGCGCCGTCAATAACGCCTTGGCCAACCTGACCGACGCCAACTCCACCCTAGGCGTCGACCCCATCAAGGTTAACGTCACCGACATAGGCGACGGCAAAACCGCCACTGCTAGCCAAGGCGTCAACGTCATACCGCCATTAACCTTAAGCGGCCTGACCACCGCGGGCAGCGGCAGCGATATAAGCGCCATCGCTCCCTTTGCCAAACTGGTATTGACGGACAACTTGCCGCGTGACAGCGTGGGCGTCGGCATCAGCTTTACCGCGGCCAACGGCGTGCTTAGCGGTTCCGGCTTGTCCGCCGCCTCGATAGTCAATGGCTTGGCCACTTATACTCTGAAAGCGGCTAGCCCCAGCCAATTGCAGCAGGAACTCAACGCCCTGACGTTCACGCCAACCGAGCATCAGGTCAGCCCCGGACTAAGCGTAAGCACAAACTTTACCCTGAACTTTAATGGCGGCGGCGCGGGAGCGGCCGACAACGCGCCATTGTTGACCTTGAGCAACGGCATTTCCTTTGCTGATTCCTTAGCCACCGACAGTAGCGGCGATGTGTTTGTAGCCAACGGCTATAACTCCGTTGAGGAGTTCTCCGCCAACGGCGCTCTGTTGCATACCTTAAGCAACGGCGTTTCCTATCCCAAGTTTCTGTCCACCGACAAGGGCGGTGATGTGTGGGTGGCCAATATTGACAACAATACCGTGGAGAAATTCTCCGCCAGCGGCGCCCTGTTGCACACCATCAGCAACGTTTCCGGCAACCTAGCCACCGACAGCAACGGTGATGTGTTTGTACTTAATCGAAACGCTAACACCGTTGAGGAATTCTCCGCCAACGGAGCGCTGCTGCGCGCCTTGAGCAGCGGCATTTCCAACCCTACGGCCCTAGCCGCCGACAACCACGGCGATGTGTGGGTGGCCAATTACATTGATGGCATCAATGACGCCGTTGAGGAATTCTCCGCCAGCGGCGCTTTGCTGCGCACCTTGACCAACGGCGTTTCCAACCCCACGGCCCTGGCCGCCAACAGCCTCGGTGACGTGTTTGTAGGCAACAGCCCCTACGGCGCTATCAACACCGTCGAGGAATTCTCGGCCAGCGGCAAACTGATACACACCTTTAGCAAGGGCGTCACCTATCCTAGCGCTCTAGCCGCGGACAATGGCGGCAACGTGTTTGTAGCTAACAGCACATTGGGCGCTAACAACACCGTTGAGGAGTTCTCCGCCAGCGGCGTCTTGCTCCGCACCTTGAACGAAGGGGCTTCCTTTGGTAACGTTCTTGCCACCGATAGCGTCGGCGATATGTGGGTAGGAAACGTACAAAATAACACCGTCAGCAAATACGCCCCCATCCCAGCCAGCTACACGCTAAGCAATGACGCCACCACGGTTAAAATCACCGCCGCGGCCGTCAGCCACGCGAGTGAAGCGGGCATTTCCGGCGTGGATACGCCGGTGAAACTGGTGGGCGTGTTTAACGAATCGCATGCCGATATTAGCGGACATATCCTAGCGCCATAGCCTTAATAGACCTCTAGAACTGTCGGGCTGGGCAGTTGTTGCCCAGTCCGGCATGAGATCAACAACCCTTTTGAATCGAAAGCGGGACGATCCCGGCTTATACCAGTAGCCGCTTAATGCGACTCCGATTCCGGGCTGCCTGCTTCCGTTTCCGCTTTTACTTCCGTCGCCGCCGCGCCGGCGCAAAGAGTGTTATGACCAAAACCGGAGTACGCCGGACACCAACCGAAGAAACTGGTAGCCACCAACACGCCGCCGATCAACAGCAGCCAGACGCTGGCGGTGAACAAAGACACGAACAACAGAGCTAGGCCGGCCCACATGCGGTATTTCTTTTCCTTGTCGCCTATATTGAGCTCGAACTTCACCAAACGTTTATAATCGAATTTCATCTTCCTCTCCTCGGTTATTATTAACGGTTTATTATTTAATGTCATCGGTTCCCCTTTCACGCTGAATCGGGAACATGGCAACTATACACAGCTCATTAAAATTCGCAAATAAAAAATGGACGCCTCCGCAATTATCGACTCGCTAAACGACAAGCAACGCCTTGCAGTATCCGCGCCCAACCGCGCCACCTTGGTGCTGGCCGGCGCCGGAAGCGGCAAAACACGGGTGCTAGTGCACCGCATTGCCTGGCATTTATTGATCAACCGGCTGGCCCCGCATAATATATTGGCCGTCACCTTCACCAATAAGGCCGCCAATGAAATGCGCGGGCGTTTGGAGAATTTGCTGGGCATCTCCGTGCGCGCCATGTGGATAGGCACGTTTCACGGCTTGGCCCATCGTCTGCTGCGGCAACACGCCAAACAAGCCAAGCTGCCGGATGCGTTTCAAGTCATGGATAGCGACGATCAGTTACGCATTATAAAGCGTTTACTGAAAAACATGAATTTGGACGAGGAAAAATGGCCGCCCAAGCAAGTGCAATGGTTCATCAACGGTCATAAGGAAGAAGGTCATCGCGCCCGCCATTTGCCGGAACCCGGCGACCCGTTCCAACGCCAAATGCGCGCCATTTATCTGGCCTATGAGGAATTTTGCGACCGCTCAGGCCTGGTGGACTTCGCCGAATTGCTGTTGCGCGCGCACGAAACCCTGCGCGACAACGCGGATTTGCTGCAATTCTACCGCCAGCGCTTCCAGCAGGTGCTGGTGGACGAATTTCAAGACACCAACACCGTGCAATACGCCTGGCTGAGACTGCTGACCGAGGAAAGCAATAATTTATTCATCGTCGGCGACGACGACCAATCCATTTACGGCTGGCGCGGGGCCAAGGTGGAGAATCTGCATCATTTTCAGCGGCATTACCCCGACCACCAAGTCATCCGCCTGGAGCAAAACTACCGCTCCACCGGACACATTCTAAGCGCCGCCAATCATTTGATCGCCAACAACGAGAACCGGCTAGGCAAGGAATTATGGACCGAGGCCAAGGACGGCGAACCCCTTGCCGTCTACGCCGCGTTCAACGAACAAGACGAAGCCTATTTCGCGGTCGAAAAAATCAAGCAATGGATTAGCGACGGCGGTCTGCGTAGCGAGACGGCGATTTTATACCGCTCCAATGCTCAATCCCGGCAATTCGAGGAACGGCTGATGACGGTCGGCATGCCCTACCGCGTCTATGGCGGACTGCGTTTTTTCGAGCGCCAGGAGATCAAGAACGCGCTCGCCTATTTGCGCCTAGCGGCCAACCGCGGCGACGACGCCTCGTTTGAACGCATCGTCAACACCCCGACCCGCGGCCTGGGGGTAAAGACGTTGGATGATTTACGCAATTTGGCGCGGGCGCAAAATTGCTCGCTGTGGCAAGCGGCCCAATTGACGGCGGCGCAAACGCAAGGCTCTAGCCGCGGCCTCAACGCCTTGAAGGCGTTTTTAAAATTGATCGAAGACCTGGCCGCCTTACAAGCCAATGAAACCCTAGGCGACATTGTCAAATACACGATTGAGCATAGCGGCTTGCTGGACTATTACCGGCAAGAAAAACAGGAACGCGGCGAAGCGCGGGCGGAAAACTTATCCGAACTGATTAACGCCGCCAAATCCTTTGACGCCGCCGACAATCCGCAAAATCTAGGCCTGCTGGATTTATTTCTGGCTCACGCCGCGCTGGAAGCCGGCGAGGCGCAAGGCCAAAGCGAGCAGGATTGCGTGCAACTGATGACCCTGCACGCCGCCAAGGGCCTGGAATTCAAGCTGGTGTTCATCGTTGGGCTGGAAGATGGCCTGTTCCCGGCGCAATCGGCCTTGCTCGACCCCGGCCGCCTACAAGAAGAGCGCCGGCTATGCTACGTCGGCCTGACCCGCGCCATGCAAAAACTGTATTTAAGCTACGCCGAATCGCGCCGCTTGTACGGCAAGGAAACCTTTCCCCGACCTTCCCGCTTCATACGTGAAATTCCGCCGCATTTATTGCAAGAAATCCGCCTGCGCGGGCAAATAGACCGCCCAACCGCGCCCGCGCCTACTTTCGCCGCCGGCAGCCCAACGCGGCCCAGCGGCAGTTTTAGAATCGGCCAAACCGTGCGTCACGCTAAATTCGGCGAAGGCGTGGTGCTGCAATGCGAGGGCTCCGGCGCGCAGGAACGGGTGCAGGTCAATTTTAGGGATACGGGTTTGAAGTGGCTGATTGTGGTGTTGGCGAAGTTGGAGGGGTGACACATGCTGATTAAAAAACTAATTCTGCATAACCTGGGACGTTTTGTCAGGCTGAAACTTGACTTGGCGCCCACGCCGGACAATCCATCCCGGATAACCGTCATCGTCGGCAATAACGGTTCGGGCAAGACGTCCATATTATCGGCGCTCTCCATAGGATTGAGCTGGTTTGTAGCGCGTTTGCGTAAAAATGATGGCAGCGGCTATTCAATACCGGAAGAAGCCATTTTAAACGCCGCCGCTTCGGCGGCGATTGAGATTGAAGTGTTTGACGATACTACGACATCATTAGATGTAAAACAAGAAGTTAATTATTTATATAAATGGATTTTATCCAGTACGCGTGAAGGTCGGCAGCCGGAATATGAAAACGAAATTAGCTCGGCTACCAAACTAGCCCACCGTTACGGGTTTCTATATAATACAAACCAAAATACATGCTTGCCATTGATCGCATATTATCCCGCTGAACGGACAGTGCTTGACGTTCCCTTGGAAATTGATGGAAATAGAATTTTTCAACCGGTGGACGGATACGACAACTCCTTCAATCAAGGCATTAATTTCGTACAATTTTTTCAATGGTTCCGTGATCGTGAGGATATTGAAAATGAAAAAGGGATTTCAGAGGACGTTTTGGAAAAGCTTAAAGAATTTGCCGGAACAGACCACCAAATCCGAGAAGTGTTGCTAAAACTTAAATCAAATGCCCAAGACCCGCAATTGAACGCGGTACGTAACGCGGTCAGCCAGTTAATGCCCGGCTTTACCCATTTAAGAGTGCATCGAAAACCTGGTTTATATATGTCCGTGGAAAAAGACGGACAGGAACTGAATATCCTGCAACTCTCGCAAGGCGAGAAATCCCTCATCGCCTTGGTGGGCGATATCGCCCGCCGTTTGGCGATGTTGAATCCTGGAATGGAAAATCCGCTGCTAGGCGCAGGCATTGTGCTGATAGACGAAATCGATTTACACCTGCATCCCAGCTGGCAGCGCAATATTGTCGCCAACCTTGCCGCCGCTTTTCCAAATTGTCAATTTATTTTAACCACCCATTCGCCACTGGTCATTAGCGATTACAAGGATGTATTGGTTTATTCGCTCAACGACGGCCAAGTTATCCAAGTGCCCTCGCAGTATGGCCAGGACGCTAACAGCGTGTTGCTTGACGTTATGGACACGCATGTGCGGAATGCCGAAATCGCTAAAAAACTCAATGACCTATTGGATTTTATTCAAGACAAAAATTTGTTTCAGGCCAAAAAATTAATCCAGGAATTAAAAGAGGAATTACCGGCAAGCAATCTAGAACTCATCAAGGCTAATTTGCTTTTGCGCAAACAGGAACTGGCGAGTGAGAAAAATCATTAAAGGCCAAGAGCCGCCTAGCCTTGGCCGTTGGAAACGAAACCATTCTGGTGGAAATTATCAAGATTTATCTTATACGGAACGCCAAGATATTAGAGAAGCCTGTGCAAAAGAACAATACTATTTGTGCGCCTATTGTTGCGCGCAAATATCCGGCCAGCCCAACGATACCGTCAACGAACATGTGAAAGCGCGTGATCTAGCGCCTCAATCAAGCCTGGATTTCAATAATATTGTGGCCAGTTGCAAAACGCCTAAACAATGCGATGATGCCCACGGCAATCAAGTCTTACCATTAACACCACTGATGGATGAGTGCGAAACTGAATTGTACTTTTACACCAGCGGACGGGTGAAGGGTTCAAACGACAGAGCCTCGGAAAGCATCAGGGTGCTTAATCTCGGAGACAATGAGCAAAACAATAAAGCGCTAGTTGAAAAACGCAAAAATCTCGCGGACGCTTTACTTTGGATCAATGGCGTCTATCCGAATCAAGGATTGGAGGATGCGTCTTTAATTCAATTGCTTATTGACGATATCGCTAAGCCTAAAGACGGAAAGCTTGAGCCGTTTGCTCCAGTAGTGGCCAATATTCTCAAGCGCTGGCTAAAAGATAGCCTACCCAAGGGTGATGAAAGCGAATTAAAATGTTGAAATCGTCAAGGCCGAACTTAGGAAGTTTGGCGCTCGTCATTGCCAGAACGCTTTTTATTGCAATTGCCTTACCAATCGCTCATATCTTAAGCGACCGGTCCGGCGGCATCAATGGGCCAAAAGGCTCAATTCTGGCGAAATCACGCCCACCGTCACTAAAGAGCCGCCATTGCCATCGGGTTGAAGGGTGAATGTAAAATGGCTGTTATTGCCCGCTAAACCTAAGGTCTCGACCACCGCGCCGGCGCTGGTAAACACTAATTGCTCGCTGCCTTTAAGGACGCCGGAGTCAGCGGCCACGCCGGACAAATCCAGAATCGCCCCGTTATGCAAGATTATGCCGCTGGTGTTGTTGTTCACCACCAGTTCGCCGCCGCTCAACACCATTTCTGTACCGCCGCTGTTGACCGGGTAGTAAGAAATACCGCCGCTGGAAATGATCTCGACCCCGCCTTGGTAGATCGTGGCGGCATAGCTTGAGCCGCCGCTGGCGATTTGATCGCTGCCGCCGCTATTCAACGTAGGGAAATAGGTTTCCCCGCCGCTGGAAACGAGTTCGGTTCCCCCGTTATTGACCGTAACGTATTCCGAGTTAAAGTCAACCAGTTCTTTAGCGCCGCTATTAATAGCGACGCTGCCATTGTCAAACGCAAAATTATCGCTATTCTTGGCGACGCCGCCGCTTAAAACGGTTAGGCTGCCGCCTTCAACGGAAGCGCGATTATCGACGCCGCCGCTCAGGACTGTTTCGCTGCCGTATACAGCGTTATTTAAAGCATAGCCGCCACTGGCTACCTGTTCAGAGCCGCCGCTGTTCAACGTGGTGTATTCGGCATCGCCGCCGCTGGAAACGACTTCGGAACCGCCGCTGTTCACCGTGACGAATTCGGAAAAACCGGAGCTAACCAGTTCTTTACCGCCGCCGTTAATATCGACGCTACCATTACCTTGGTTGTTGGTATTAATGGCGACGCCGCCGCCAAGGACGGTTTCGTTGCCGCCTAAAACATAAGCGCCCCTATCCACACCGCCGTTTAAGACGGTTTCGAGCCCAGAGTTATTAAAAATATCCGTCGCCGCGCCGCCGCTGGAAACAATCAGGCTGCCGCCGCTATTGACTTCATTTCCGAAAGCATTAGCTCCATTGCTCAGCGCTTCGCTGGCGCCGCTTAAAACATGGGTGTCATAAACGTTGCCGCCGCTGGCGATAAGCTCAATTCCGCCCTGGTTTAGCTGGGTGTTATAGCTAACGCCGCCGCTGGACACAATCTCGCTGCCGCCGCTATAAACAATATTTCCGCTAGCGTTAGCCCCATTGCTCAGCACTTCACTAGCCCCGCTAAAAATATTAGTGTAATAAACGTTGCCGCCGCTAGCGATGTACTCAACGCCGCCAGGGTTAAGCTGGGTGTTGTAGGCGGCGCCGCCGCTGTTTACCCGTTCGCCGCCGCCGCTATTCAACGTGGTGAAATAGGCCGCTCCGCCGCTGTTTATCTGTTCCTCGCCGCCGCCATTCAAGGTAGTGTACTGGGCGTTGCCGCCGCTGGAAATCACTTCCCGCCCGCCGCTGACCAGGGTGGTATCGTACGCGGCCCCGCCGCTGGCGATGTATTCAACGCCTTGAAAATAGATCGTGGTGTAATAGCTTACACCGCCAAAAGCCACTCTCTCGCTACCGTCATGCAAATCGGTGTATTCGGCATTGCCGCCGCTGGAAATGAGTTCAATCCCGTGTCTGGCGACATAGGTGTTGAATGACTTGCCGCCGTTGAAAATCTTTTCCAGCCCGCCGCCGGTCACTTCGGTGAAATAAGAGGCGCCGCCGCTGGCGACTAATTCCTGATCGCCGGAATTTAAGTATAAATTGTGGCTGATGCTTACGCCATTGGACGGTATTTGGTAAATAGTCATGGTACGGTTCCTTGCGGTTTTTTCTAATCCTATTCCTAAGGGTGTTAAAAGTCAAATTACAATTTATTGAATTAACATGCAGTTATCTCATAATTCCATACATCAAGCGTTATAGACGCCTTGAAGCGCGCCGGACATGATTCAGTCGGTTTCTAAGCTAAACTAGGGCAGTTGAGACTTGCCGCGGTCTCGTTATCCCAAACGTGTTATCTAACACAGTTTAATTAAAACCTGCGTTAAATAACACAGTTTAATTATTTCCGCATCTTTTGTATAGCCGCCTATTTCACTATTCCGCCATAGCTAGACATTGATGGCATGCATAGTGCTTTCTTCTTTGACGGCTGAGATGTGACGTTTTGCATCCGGTTTGTCAAAAATTACCATAAAAAAACCGGAAAAATTTATGTCATTAACGCCGGCGCGCAAATTGATGTTATTGACCCGGCGAAACAAAAAGTAATTACCACATACACTATTAACTTTGCCACTGGCTTATTGTCTGTAGTTGACGGCGGCGGAAACAAGATTACAGGCAGCGTAAGCATAGGCCCCGGTTTCACCCCATCGAATTGCTATTCAAACCAAGCACAATGCACGGACTTTGGCAATTTACCTACAGTGGTAAGATTCAATCCGTATACTAATAAAATTTATGAAGTCAACATGGGCGATTTTTTCCAGCCAAACGCTTCGTCAGACGTTTTAGTCATCAAAAGAATTTCGGCTTCGTCGCCTAAATAAGGCCTAATCCTAATTCCGCCGAGAAATCCGCCCGCCGCCTGACCGCGGGCGGATTTCTCGGATTTCAGGAATTTCATATGATGCGCCTGACGGACTCGACGCCAACCACAACGGCCAAAAGCCGTAGACGAACAAAGCGAAGGCGGTTAACCAGGCGTAGACCGCGATGTACCGCGCCGCGTCCAGCCAGAAGGGCGGCAGCGGACACACTAGCGCCAAGACGGAAACGTTCAGCAAACCGAAAGCCCAGCTTAAATAGGCCGGCGCGCGCAAGGAACGGCCGCCTAGGCTAAGACTCAAGCGCGCCATCAATCCGATACTCAACAAGCCTAGGCCGCCAATGGTAAACGCCGGGGTCGCCAGCGCCGACGCGAATTCGGAAGCGGCGAAACCGCCGCCGGCCAAAAACCCGAAACCCAAGCTCAACCACAGATAACCACTGAACAACACCCATAGCAACGGCAAGTAAACCACGCGCGAATCAAACCAGCCGGCTAAGCGTCCAACATTACTCAGCGCCGCGGCGGCGGCCAGCGCGCCTAACCAGGGACCCGCGCCTAAAACCAGCCATGCGCCCAGCGCGGCGGCGGACAGGCCTAGATTTACCCATTCGAAGGCCGGGTTGCGCAAGCACATCGCACCGCCCAAGGTCCGTTCGGTATAATTCGGCAGCACGCGGCCCAGCCAGCCCAAGCCGCCAATAGCCCATAGCGCGACAGCCAATTTTTGACCCAGACCATCTAGCCTCAGCCAACCCAGCAATTCGGCATGCCACAGCCCGTTGGCGGCGCTAAACGCGGCCAGCAACAGCGGCAGCGCCCGCCCGCCGACGTCCGTGGACCGCCATAATGCCTTAGCATAAAGCGCGGTCAGCGCCGGCAAATACAACCAATCCACTAGGGCGATCAAGGGCGCCGGCAACAGTCCGGCGTAAAACGGCGTCAGCCGGCCATACAGCCACAACAGACTCAAACTGGCGACGCGGTCGGCGCAAACGCCGCCGCCGGGCTGTTTGCCCAGAAAATAGAACAACAAGCCGCTGGCCGCCGCCGCCGCGTAGCCCAACACTAGCTCGTGGCTATGCCATTGATCTACCGGATAATACAAGCTTAAATGCAAACCGCCGCGCGAAACCGCGTTCCATACCGCCGCCAGGCCTAAGGCGAATAATCCGGCCAATAAAAAAAACGCTTTATGCCCGCCGGCGAACAGCGGGTAGGCGAACACCGGTTTTTCATTCATGCGCGCTGGTCTCCAACCAATTGAGTTCAAATTCCGAAAACCCTGCGATTATACGCGCTTCCCGGTTAAACGGGCCCTTGGGAATGCCTTTAAAGTGGTCTAGCACCAATGCGGTGTAATGTTGTTCCGGCCGCAAGCCTTGCCGCCGGCAAAAAAGTAGAAACCAGTAGGAGCCGATGCGCACATGACCGATTTCATCCTGATAAATCCGGGTCAATACCTTGACTCCCGCGTCGTCGCCGCTTTCGTTCAGTTTTTCGATCATCGCCGGCGTTACGTCCAGGCCGCGCGCCTCCATGCAGCGCGGAATCACCGCCAAGCGGGCCAGCACGTCGTCCGCGGTGCCCAAGGCGTGTTCCCACAAACCGGGATGCGCCGGCAAATCGCCATAGTCCATGCCGCATTCGCGCAGCAAGCCCCTGAGCAGACAAAAGTGCTCGGCCTCCTCGGCGGCTACTTGCAGCCAATCCAGGTAAAACGCTTGCGGCAAGCCGCGAAACCGATAAATGATGTCCCAGGCTAAATACACCGCCATCATTTCAATATGCGCCAACGCGTGAAAAAATGCCGCCCGCCCGGCCTGAGTATGCAAACCCCGGCGCGGCATGGCGCGCGGCGGGGATAAGCGCAATGCAGAAGGAAACCGCGCCTCCGCCGCCGGCCTGACCGGCTCCGCCGCGCTAAAATCCAGCTCATGGGCAAGCTTATCCTGCCAGGCGCGCGCGGTGAGGCTGAGTTTTTCGTCCAACTCCGTTGCGTACAAACAGGATTCGGCTACCGTGAAAATATTAGTCCTTTTAATCCTCAAACGCGTGACCCGCTTAGTTAATTTAGGTGAAGACGAATTACTGAATTTAATCATGATCGCCGTTCCCGCTGACACGGGAATGACGTTTGGTTGTTAGAGGCTACCCGGTCAGGACCGAATCTCGAAGCCAGCCACGCAAGGCCTTGGCGACCGGGGTTGGCGGGGGCGCGGGAGGCAGGGATGCAGCCAACCGCCCGTAAGCTGGTTACGGGTAAACCTCCGCCTGCGTCGGCTGAAGAACTTACTGCTTGGTCATGAAAAAATAAATGTTAGGGCATTTCAAAACCAAGGAATTGCCTTCCTTGCTGATAGCCGCGCAAGTTTCATACTTGGAGCGGCCCGCGGCGGCTTGTTTCAGGAGTTTGCCGTTTTCTATGCTATAGTTCAATACCGCGCGCGATTCCGGGATGCGAGCGTGCTTATCGCTAGGATCACCGGAAATTCCCTCAAAAGTGCCGTCGTTTTTGAAATTCCAGGTGGTGTTGACCCCGGTGCGAGCGTCATGACCGTCGGCATTCACCGATTCCTTGTCAATGCGCCAAACGCCCAGCAAATCCTGTTGCGTCAACGCCACATCCGCCTGGGCGGCGGCAGAGAAAAAAATGATTGCGGCGCTTGCCGTTTTTAACAGGTTCATGGTTAACCCCTACAAATTATATGCATTATGGAAGAAAGGATTTTACCCCTTTTCCACCGCCAAGTGTTAACCTAGGTTTCCGCGGTCACGCGCAATATTTCTTCCAACGTGGTCAAGCCGGCCAGGGCTTTGCTCAGACCATCCTCGTACATGGTTTGCATGCCCTCTTTAATGGCTTGTTGCTGAATCACGAACGCCTCTTCTTGTTTCATCACCAGCTTGCGGATAGACTCGCTCATGCCCAAAAACTCAATAATCGCCAACCGGCCGCGATAGCCTATGTGGTTGCATGACGGACAACCGACCGCCTTGTACAGCAACAGCTCGCCTTCCGGCTGCAAACGGCGCAATTCCAAATCCGCCGCCATCGGCGGCGGCGGCGAGTAAGACTGCTTGCAATGCGGACATAGTTTTCTGACCAAGCGTTGCGCCAAAATGCCGTTGATGGTGGAGCTGAGCAAATACTCCTCCACCCCCATATCTTGCAAACGGGTGACGCCGGAAGCCGCGTCGTTGGTATGCAAGGTCGACAATACCAAGTGACCGGTCAATGCGGATTGCACGGCGATGCGCGCGGTTTCCAAATCCCGCATCTCGCCTATCATGATCACGTCAGGGTCTTGCCGCACGATGGAGCGCAAAGCGGCGGCGAAGGTGAGGCCGATTTGCGGCTTGGCTTGAATCTGATTCACCCCTTCCATTTGGTATTCGACCGGGTCCTCAACCGTGATGATTTTTCGCGCGGTGGTGTTCAATTGTTTCAGCGCCGCGTAAAGCGTGGTCGATTTACCGCTGCCGGTAGGGCCGGTGATCAGAATAATGCCATGCGGCTGCGCCAAAACCTGAGTAAAGGCCTCCAACATCCGGCCGCCGAAACCTAGGGCTTTAAAATCCAATACCGCGTTTTCCTTGTCCAACAACCGGATCACCACACTCTCGCCATACAGCGTCGGTATGGTAGACACCCGTAAATCCAGCTCCTTGCCTATCATTTGCAATTTAATCCGGCCGTCTTGCGGCAAGCGCCGCTCGGCGATGTTCAATTTAGCCATGATTTTGATACGCGACAACACGGCGGCGGTGGACGCCACCGGCGGCGAATCAATGTCTTGCAAAACCCCGTCTATGCGCAGCCGCACTTTCAAACTTTGCTCGAACGGTTCGATGTGAATATCCGAGGCTCGGCTTTCCACGGCTTTTTGCATAATGAAGTTCACCATTTTAATGATCGGCGCCTCGCTAGCCAAATCCTTCAAATGCTCCAAATCGGCGTCATCCGTTTCCTCAACCGTCAAATCGTCCACTAGCTTGTCCATTTGCGAGCGGGCCTCGCCATATTGCAAATCCAGCGCCGCTTCTATCTCCGACAACTGCCCCACCGCTAGGTGCAACTGTTTACCGGCGGCCAAGCGCAAGGCTTGCAGTGGAAACTCGTGCAACGGGTCCATGGCCGCCACGGTGACGCTATGCTCGTCCTCCGCCAGTAGCGCCAAATGATAGTGCTTGAAAAACCTGAGGGCAACCGGGAAATGGGCCGGAGATTCCGAAGGATAATCCTGGGCTTGCACCCGCGGCAGACCGGTGAACTGAGTAAACGCGGCCGCGATGTCGGCGTCGGAGCACAAGCCCAATTTGATCAATAACTCCGGCAGGGAATCGTCCAAGGCGGTTTTTTGCATGCGCCGGGCTTTGGTTAAATCACCGTCGGATAGCTTGCCGCCCCGTTTCAGCGCGGCCAGAAAATCTTGGTATTTATCGGGGTGCTCAGTGTAACTTACATCCATCACGGCGGCTGACATCAGTAGTGAGATTTTTTGAGTTAAATGTGAATTATAACGGCTAACTGGCCGGTTTCGGCTAATTTTAGGGGCGTGATAATTTCGTGAACTATTCGGCGCAAAATTAAAATGCCAATTTTGGCGCATTTTGATAAGGATGACACTATGAAATTCTCTCGCACCCTTCTGCTAACCGCCGCCCTGTTCCCGGCCGCGGCAGCGCAAGCTTATGAAGTCACTATTAGCTTCGCTAATTTGTCCGGCGCCAATGGCGCGGCGATTAGCCCGTTTTTCATCGCCTTGCATAACGGCAGCTATACCGCTTTCAACAGCGCTTCCACCACCGCCTCCGCCGCCCTGGCCCACTTGGCCGAAACCGGCGATGGCTCACAGTTGGCGACCCAATTCGCCTCCCTAGATCCCAACGGCCAAAGCGCGGAAGTCAAAGCCAGCGTCAACGGCTTCGGTCCAGGCATTTACTTGCCAGGCGGTACAGGCAGCATCACTTTGAACCTGGACCCTACCCAGGACCAATACCTCAGCTATTACGCCATGGTCGTGCCGTCCAACGACCGTTTCGTCGGCACCGAATCGCCAACCACGGTGCAATTGTTCGACAACAGCGGTAATTTCATCGCCTACAACCAAAGCTTTACCGGCTCCGCGGTATGGGACGCAGGCGCGGAAGCCACCCAATTGGCCGGCGCGGTATTCGTCGCCGGTTCCAATCCCGCCGACAATACGCTGACTCCGAACGGGGTGATCCTGCCGAACGCCGATTTCAGCGCGTATTCCGGCGCGACCACGGCGGATGGTTATGTATTTAACAACCTGCCTAGCGCCTCGTCGGAACTGTACAGCATCAGCGTCGCCTCCGCCGTGCCGTTGCCGGGGGCAGCCGGGCTGTTCGCCGCCGCCCTGCCGCTGCTGGCCGGACTGCGTCGTTTCGGCAGAAGCGCGAATGTTTAAAACCGAGTAAAATCAAAAAACGGTGGAGTTTGCGAGATAATATATCAACTCAAGATATCTACTCAAACTCCGCCGCTTTCCCGTTAACCGCGTTGCAACCCTGCATGAACTTGACGCCGCCGCGTATTTTAATCGTTGAAGATGATCCCGGCTTGGGCCCGACCCTAGCCGCGCACATGCGCGCGCAGGGCTGGCAAGCGGACATGGCGACTCACGGCGCGGAAGCCTTGCCGCGCTTGCGGCGCGTGGCTTACGATTTACTATTGCTTGATCTCATGCTGCCCGGCGTCGGCGGCTTGGAAATCTGCCGCGAAGCCCGCAAACTTAGCCAAGACGGCTATTTGTCCATAATCATGATGAGCGCCAAGGGCGTGGAGAGTCAGCGCATATTGGGGCTGGATTACGGGGCCGACGACTATTTGTGCAAACCCTTTTCGCTCACCGAATTAGCCGCCCGCGCCCGCGCGCAATTGCGCCGCGCGTCCGCCATGCGGCGCATGCAACCGGCTCAGCCCTTGACCTTTGGCGAATTGCGCATTGATCCCGGTTCGCATCAAGTCGCTTGCGGCGAACACATCGTCAATTTGACCGCCAAGGAATTTGAATTATTATGGTTTTTCGCCCAGCATCCGGGCAAGGTGTTTAGCCGGATGGCATTACTCGATCAAGTCTGGGGCGCGCAACACGACGGTTTTGAACACACCGTCAACTCGCACATCAACCGTTTGCGCAACAAAATCGAACCCGACCCGGCCCGGCCCAGTTATATACAAACGGTATGGGGCGTCGGATACCGTTTCCTAACACCGGAACAGGCATGACCTTGGCGAACGGCGCCTGGCTGCTCCTGGCCATCTGTCTGCCGGCGGCGGCGGCTACCGTCGGCGGCGATCTTTCCGACCAGAACGGCGCGCCGGTGGTCAATGCGGTCATCAGTCTGCGCCCTTTGTCCGGCTCCCCGCCTATCGCCAAACCGCCGGCCGCGGTGGAACTGGATCAGCGCAACCGCGAGTTTATTCCGCACGTGCTGGTTGCGCCCTTGGGAGCGGCGGTTAATTTTCCCAATCACGACCATATTCTGCACCACGTGTATTCGTTTTCTCCGGCTAAACGTTTTGAATTAAAATTGTATAAAGACGTTACCCCGCCGCCGGTGGTGTTCGATCAAGCCGGGGTGGCGGTTTTGGGCTGCAATATTCACGACTGGATGGTAGCCTACGTCTATGTCAGCGACACCCCATATTATGCGCAAAGCGACGCCTCGGGACATTGGAGCATAGCCGCGCCGGCCGGCGCATACCGCCTGAACATCTGGCATCCCTATCTGGCCGGCGCTCCGCTGGCCGCCGACGTTGTGGCCGGCGACGCGCAAGCCGCGCCGCTGCGCTTTAGCCTGGATTTAAAAACCAGGGCCGCGACCGGCAAGCCGCCGGACAGTCTACAATTCGGCGAAGGCTATAATGGCGAACCTTAATTTTCAAACCCGGATGACGCTCTTTTTTTCGGCTTTGTTCATCGTAGTGCAAAGCCTGACCTTGGTCACCGGCTACTGGTTGATACGCGATTTTCTGAGCCGGCAAATCGGCGAAAACCTGTTATACGCCGAAAACAGCTTCAAACGCATGCTGATCGAACACGGCATGCGCATCGCCGGCGAAGCGCGCATTCTGACCGCGGATTTCGGCTTTCGCTCCGCCGCCGCCAGCGGCGACCCGGACACCTTGCAATCGGCGCTGGAAAATCTGATTTACCGCATCCGAGGGCAGCGCGGGTTTTACATCGGCCTGGACGGCGTGATCAACGCCGACACCTTGAAAAACCAACGCCGGGGCCAAGGGTTCATGTTTCCCGACGCCCTGAGCCGCGCCGAAACCGAGGCGGTCACCGCGTTCGGCCTGCCTGGTGAACGCGGAAATCACCATCAAACCCAATAGCCGGACGTTCCTGCGGGATTTCCCCCTGTCGTTGGATATTTCCAACGCCCCGGCCCTGCCCCGGCTGCCCCAACTCACCAATCCGCCGCCATCGCTCCTCAACACCGGCCTGTCACTGACCCTCAAGCAACCCACCGACCGGATATTTCTCCCGCCGCCCAACCGACCGGCCACGAACGACTTTAAACCGGTCAAACCCGGCCTCTATCTGGCCCAGCCATACACGATGATGGTTCTCGTTCCCGGTGAACGCGCCACCGGCGACGCCATGGAAGAAGGTTGGGAGCATGCTCAAGGCACCAGCCCAATGCGGGTGATCCGACCGGAAGTTCACTTGG
>CAIYSZ010000063.1 GCA_903928965.1 uncultured Pseudomonadota bacterium | reverse complement strand
TGGTTCAGAAAATCGTTCCACAAAACCTCGGCTATATCCGCCATCCCCATCGGGGCGCCGGGGTGACCCGAGTTGGCTTTTTGAACGGCGTCCATACTGAGGGCGCGTATGGCGTTCGCTAATTCTCGACGCGAAGGCATGGTTGGTCTCCTAATTAATTTCGTTGTCTTTATGGCGATACTTGCCTTAAGCAAGCCATCACTCCGACCGGGGCTTTGTGACGGGAAATCCGACAAAACCGCTGAGTATGTGTTATATATCGGCTTAACGCCGTTTTGGCGGCGACGGCTGCTTGACGCGACGTCAATCAATCCTGAAACCGGAGGCTTGCGTCAGATTGGCGCAAGCCTCGCCTTCCGCCTTTATTTTTGGTAAGGCTTATTCCAAATTGGCGTGTCTGGAACGCATATGCTCTTCCTCAATGCCTTTATCGTGTATCAAATGAGACACGATGGCTTCCAGGAACAACAGAGTGGACAGTTCAAACACTGTACCCATAGGCATGCCACGCACTTTGCCGTATTGTTCGTCACGGCCGATTTGCAGCGTTTCGTCAGCCAAATCGCCAATGGTCGAATCGGATTTTGCGGAAATCAACAGGATTTTCGCGCCGATGGTTTTGGCTTTTTTGGTGAAGGCAATCAATTGCTCGGTTTCGCCGGAACCGGAAATCACAATCAACAAATCGCCTGCTTTAATGCTAGGGGTGACGATTTCACCGACCACGCTGACGTCGTAGCCGCTGTGCATCAGACGCATGGCGAAGAAACGGCCGATCAGACCCGAACGGCCCGCGCCGGATATGAATATGCGTTTGGCGCCGTCCAGATAGTCGGTCAGAACTTTGTCGTAAGACTCGTTAGTGGCTTCCAGAATGCTGGTGATTTTTTTAACAATCAGTTCTTGATGCATGATTACACCGCTGCTTCAACTAATTCGCGGATTTCGCGCGCTGCGTCGGCTGGGCTTGGCGCGCCGTAAATTGCAGCGCCCACCACGATGATGTTAGCGCCGGAAGCGACTACGCTTTGCACGGTGGCTTGTTTGATGCCGCCGGCTACGGAAATACGTACGTTCAGGCCCAAGGACGCGATGTCTTTCAGGTCCGCGAACGGGGTTTGGCCGGCCGCTTGCGCGTCCAGACCGGTATGAATGCCGACGATTTGCGCGCCCAGTTCGGCGGATGCCTTGGCGCAAGCAATTTTATCCGGAACGTTGATCAAGTCTACTTGAACTTCCGCGGCGTGTTTTTTGGCCGCTTTGATGACGCCGCCGATGGTGGCCAAGCCGGAAACGCCCAGTACGGTTGCGATGTCGGCGCCGGCGGCGTAGAACGCGCCCGCTTCGTATTCGCCGGCGTCCATGGTTTTCAGGTCAACCAGCAACAATTTGTCAGGGAAACGTTGTCTCAATTCCTTAACCAGGTTTACGCCGTTGTATTTGATGCACGGGGTGCCGATTTCGAAAATATCAACATAAGGGGCTACTTGGTCAGCCAGCGCCACGGTTTGGTTGAAATCCAACGAATCCAATGCGATTTGAATTAATGGTCTTGCCATGAGATGTGCTCCGAAAGTGTTTTTTGTTTTTTAAGTTATGAATAGCGGGTTTTGCAATTTGCCAACCCGCTAGGCTCGCCACATACTTGTGATGCATCCATAAATGTAAAATACAATGGGTAGGCGTGTCAAGGCCGCGTCTTATAAAGGCTGCAAGTTGTTTATAATTATCTGGCGGGCGATGCTAATTATAATCCCTATAGCGGAAAACGGGGCTTATTTTTAGCGTCCCGGCCGGCCCGGATTTCAAGCGTCTCAAGGCGCGTTGGCGATGAATATGGCGCGTAGCGGCGCCGGATATTTTTCCACGGTTAACGCGGGATTTTCCGGGTCCAGAAAATCGTTAAGCGAGTTATAGGGCATCCAAGCGGTGGTGCGTTGTTCCTCGACGCTAGTGGCGCAGACGTTGACCACGCGGGCGTTTTTAAAGCCTAGGCGTTGCAGCCATAGCAATAGCATGGCTGCGCTGGGGATGAACCAGACGTTGCGCATTTGCGCGTAGCGTTCCTTAGGGATTAACACGGTGCTTTCGTCGCCGTCGACGATGAGGGTTTCCAATATCAGTTCGCCGCCTGGGCGCAAACAAGATTTCAGTTCCAGTAAATGGTCTAGCGGCGAGCGCCTGTGATATAGGACGCCCATGGAGAAAGCCGCGTCGAAAATTTTCAGATCCGGCGGCAGTTGTTCCACGCCGAGGGGCAGTACATATACCGGGGCCGGGCCGTGCAGTTTTTTGACGGCTAGAAATTGCATGACGTTCAGCAGGTAAATATCCACGCCTATCACCAGCTTCGCGCCGGCCCCTAACATGCGCCAACAGTGGTATCCGTTGCCGCAGCCGACGTCCAGCACGCGTTTATACGTCAGGGGGGCGATGTGCGGCTTGAGGCGGTCCCATTTCCAGTCGGAACGCCATTCGGTGTCTATGTGTATTCCAAACAGATCGTACGGGCCCTTCCGCCAAGGCGACAGCTGCCGTAGTCGCTGTTCCAGCGCTTGGCGTTCGGCGGGGGTAAGGTCGGTGTCGGAGCCAATGCGCGCCTGATCGACGAATTCCCCGCCGCCGCGGGCAGGCGTGGGCAGGCCGCGGATGACGTTTTGCCAGCGACTGAGTTCGCCGTGCGCTTGCTCGCTCATGGCGCGGGCGATTTGCCCGGTTAGTTGTTCCGCCCAGGCGTCCGCGCCGGCTTCGCGCAGCAGGGGGTAAAGAGAACTCCAGGGCATTATTTCAAGGCGATGAGCGAGGCGAAGTTGAAGTATTGAAACCAGGTTTCGGCGCTGGCGAATCCGGCGTCGCGTAAGCGGTTTTGGTGGGTTTCCAAAGTTTCCGGCAGCAGCACGTTTTCCAGGGCGGTGCGCTTTTGACTGATTTCCAGTTCGCTGTAGCCCTGGGCTTGTTTGAAGGCGTGATGCAATTCGGTATGCAGTTGTTGTTGGCGCGGATCGACGAAGGCGATTTTTTCAGAGAGAATCAGCGCCCCGCCGGGAAGCAGGCCTTGGTAAATCTTGGCGATCAACGGCGGCCGGTCGGCGATGGGTACGAATTGCAGGGTAAAGTTCAGCACGACTACCGAGGCTTGTTCGATGGGGATGGCGCGTATATCGGCGCATACCATGTCGATGCTGTGTAATTGATTCTCGTTGAGGTGCAAGCGCATGCGGTCAAGCATGGCGGCGGAGTTGTCGACGGCGACGATGCGGTATTCCTTGGCGCGGATTTCCCGTTGCATGGCGAAGCTGGCCGCGCCAAGAGAGCAACCTAGATCATAGCAGCGGCTCTGTTCGCGGCAAAAACGCGCGGCGAGCAGGCCGATGGCTTGGATGATGGCGGCGTAGCCGGGCGCGGAGCGTTGTATCATGTCCGGGAACACCGCCGCGGTTTTTGCGTCGAAGCTAAAAGCGCCGATGCTGCCGAGCGGATTGGCGTACAAAGTATCTTTTTCTTTGTATCGGGTCATGCTTTAAATCAGTTCACTATATTAAACAGTACTGGCGGTTTAGCCGGCGGGGCTCAGGTTTTGTTGTCGCCTTGCGGCGCGTTCAGGGCTTCTTGGTTTTTGCGCGCCAATTGGTCTATGACTTGTTGCAGCGAGCCGCCGGAGCGCTCTACGTCGTTTTTAAAGCCGGTGCGGTAGTTGGTGACCAGGCTTACGCCTTCGATGATGATGTCGTAAACTTTCCAGCCGCTTTCGCCATGCAGCATGCGGTAGTTGATGGAAATCGGTTGCAAGCCGGGTTGCAGGATTTCGGTTTTGATCATGACTTTACGCGGGTCTTCTTCGTTGTTGACCGGTAAAAAGCGCACCGACCAGTCCTTGAGTTCATAAAGGGCGCGGGCGTAGGTGCGGATCAAAAGAAGTTGGAATTCCTTTTTGAAGCTGGCTTTTTGCTCGACGGTGGCTTCTTTCCAGGATTTACCTAATACCAGCGAGGAAATCAGGTCGAAGTCGATATGCGGGTAAATGACTTCATTGACGAAATCATTGATTTTATGAAAATCATGGATGAAGCCGGGTTCTTGCAGGCGTTGCTTGAGTTGGTTGGAGGCGTTTTCTATGGTTTGCTGCGGCTCGATCAAATCCGCGGCGGCCGGGCAGGCGTAAAGCATACCGGCGCAAAGGGCTATGCAGGCGAACCGCGTAAAGCGGCTGAATCGGTTGAGGCTCATGATTTTTCCAGGAAAATTGAACGATAATAAAATTTTGGGTTGCTCGTTCCGGGCGCTTGTTGGCGCGGGGGCCGGCGCAAAGTGTTGCCGTCTAACTTTATATTTTACCGGTTGTTGATTATCGACTTCAAGTAATCTGGATTATAGGCGGGTGATGATAGGCTAGAGGGCGTGCGCGCCCAGGCAAAACGGAGTAAGAAGAGCATGACGAATTTAGTGATTTACAATCATGGCAAGGATAGCGTGCCATGGGGAGAGAAAGCGCTGGCTTTGGCCGAAGTCGCCAAGGCTTGCGGTTATGCGTTTATCAGTTTGGATTACCGGCCGGTGAACGATCCTGAACGCCGCGTCGAACAGTTGTTGGCGGCGGACAAAGGCGAATACGGAAAATTGGTTCTTGTCGGGTCTAGCATGGGCGGCTATGTTTCGGCTGCCGCGGCGGATGTTTTAAAACCGCAAGCCTTGTTTTTGTTGGCGCCGGCTTTTTTTCTGCCGGGTTACCCGCGCACGGAATTCCAGACCGGGGGAGCGCGTATCGAAGTGATGCACGGTTGGCGGGATGATGTGGTTCCCCCGGAAAATACTTGGCGCTTTTGCCAAAATCAGGGCGCCGTTTTGCATATGGTGGATTCGGATCATCGCTTGTTGTCCGCGCTGCCGGAGATGACGGAGTGGTTTGAGCGCCTATTACGCCACTGTTGACGGAGCTTTGGTTGGATGGACGGCGGGTTTTTCGCTTATAATGAAACATTTTTTATCGCGGGTTGCCGGGGCGGGTGCGTCGCAAGGCCTGCCGGCATGGGATTTGCGCCGCTGTTTCCTTAGGGCGGCGGGTTACGTTTCAGTTACGATATAAAAAAGGATTTATGGCTTTATTTTCGTTTAAGGCAGTCAATAGCCAAGGCGTGGTTGAGGAAGGCGTGCGCGACGGCATTGATCAAGCGGCGGTGTTGAAGGAACTGCAAGCGCAAGGTTTGATACCCATCCGCGTATCGGCGGCGCGGGAGAAAGGATTTCTTGGCTTGAGCCTTAAACCGTCGGCCTTGCATTTGTCGCAAAAGGAAATCGGCATGTTTACCGGGGAGTTGGCGACTTTGCTGGATTCCGGTTTGCCGCTGGATCGTTCGCTCACCATACTGATGCAACTGACCGAGGAAAACGTTAAATTGCATAAATTGACCGGCGACGTCTTGGATAAGGTTAAGGCCGGCAAATCCCTGGCTGATGCTTTGGAAAGCCGCCAGGGGGTGTTTTCCAAGTTTTATTTGAACATGGTGCGCGCGGGCGAAATGGGCGGCAATCTGGGTTCGGTGTTGCAGCGTTTGGCCGAGCATTTGGAGAAGGCGCGGGAATTGCAAGAAACCGTCAGCACGGCGTTGATTTATCCGGCGGTGTTGTTGGTGATGGCCTTGGCTTCCTTGTTTGTGATGCTGACCTTCGTGGTGCCGCAATTCAGGGAGATGTTCGAGAGCGCCGGCAAATCCTTGCCGATTTCCACGCAGATTGTGGTGGGCTTGGCGGAGTTCTTGCAGAAATATTGGTGGCTGCTGTTTCTGAGCGTGGCCGTGCTGACGCAATACTTTCGTTCGCAAATGGCCGAACCGCGCACGAAAAAGGTCTGGGACGGCAGATTCCTGAAAATCCCGCTGTTCGGCGAAATCATTCTGACCAAGGAAATTGCTAATTTTAGCCGTACCTTTGGCACCTTGTTGGGTAATGGCGTCTCTATCTTGAATTCATTATCCATTGTGCGGGAAACCATCGATAATATTGTGCTGTCCGAGATGTTGGCCGAAACCGAGGAGCAATTGAAGCAAGGCAGGGCCATGTCGGAGACGTTGCTGAAGATGAATTTGTTTCCTAAGTTGGCTGTGCAGATGATAAAAATGGGCGAGGAGACCGGCCATTTAGAGGAAATGCTGCTGCGGGTAGCCACGATTTACGATAAGCAATTGAAAGTCACTATTCAGCGCATGCTGGCTTTGATGGAGCCGGCTTTGATTATTACCTTGGGCTTGATGATAGGCGGCATTATCGTTTCGATTTTGCTGGCGATTTTGAGCGTTAACGATCTTGCTTTTTGATTAACATACCGTGAGGAAAAAACTATGAAACGTCTGGCCCGCATGCGCGGTTTCACTTTATTGGAATTGTTGGTGGTGTTGGCGATTATCGCCATGTTGGCCGGGATTGTCGGTCCGCAGGTGATGAAGCATTTAGGGGCGTCGAAAACCAAAACCGCTCAAGTGCAAGTCGAGGATTTGGCGGCGGCGCTGGATATGTACAAACTGGACGAGGGGCATTATCCAACTCAGCAGCAAGGTTTGTCGGCTTTGGTGGAGCGGCCTAGCGACGCGATTAGCTGGAACGGTCCTTATTTGCGCAAGGAAAAAGTGCCGGTGGACCCGTGGGGGCAGGAATACCATTACCTGTTTCCAGGCCAGCATGGAAAATTTGATTTGTACACCTTCGGCGCCGATATGAAAGAGGGCGGCGAAGGCGAGGATAAAGACGTGACTAGTTGGGAGTAAACCTTGCGCAAGGCGCGCGGCTTTACCTTGCTGGAGCTAATTATTGTGTTGTTGATCAGTGTAATGGCTTTCGGCGCGGTTGCCTACCGGACTTTTTCCGGCGATCAATCCGCCCGTATCCAGGCGGCGGCGCGGGATATCGCTTCCGCCCTGCGGTACGCCCGCGGTCAGGCATTGATGAGCGAGGTGCCGGTGGGTGTGGCGGTGAATCTGGCGGAAAATAGTTACCGGATCAGCGATCAAGATAAAATTTTTCGTTTGCCGGCGGAAATGAGTATTTCGCTGGTAGTGGCGGAAGAGGAATTGTCGCCTGGCGGCGAGGGCGCGATTGAGTTTTTTCAGGACGGTTCGTCCACCGGCGGCCATATTACGCTGCAATGGGGGGGGCTGACGCGGCGGATAGACGTCAATTGGGTGACCGGCGAGGTGAAGATTAGCGATGCGGCGTCGTAATTCAGGTTTTTCCTTGCTGGAGATTTTGATGGCATTCGCCATTATGGCGGTGGCCTTGACCGCGGTGATCAAAATTTTCGGCTCCGGGGTCAACAACGCTTTGTTGTCGGAGCAACGCACGTTGGCCGTGCAGTTGACGGAGTCCTTAATGGCTAGCGTGGGCCCCATTTTTCCGCTGGCCGAGGGCGAATTGACCGGTACGGAATCCGACAAATATTATTGGCGCATCCATATGTTGGCGGTGCCGTTGCCGCCATCGTTGGCGCAACAACAAAATGACGCTAACCAGAACGCCGCCAATCCGAACGCTACCGATCCGAATGCCGCCGCTGGGCAGCAGTCACTTTTTTTGGTGACGGTGGTGGTTTCCTGGCCGGATGATCGCGGGGGCATGCGGCATACGGAGATTTCCAGCTTGAAATCCTTATGACTCTTTTGAATCTTTACTAAAGATGTATTGCGGTTCGCACCGGCGGGAAGCCGGTTTTACATTGCTGGAAATGATTATCGCCATGACGCTGCTTAGCATTTTGGTGACCTTGTTGTTCGCCAGTTTGAAATTAGCCGCGGATAGTTGGCAGGTTGGCGAGGCCAAAATTGCTCAAGTTAACAGGAAGGCGGTGATTTACCAGTTTTTAAAGCGGAATTTCGCGGCAATACGCCCGGTGCCAATGTTAGCCGTCGACGGCGAGGCGATGGAGAACGGAATGATCGTCCCGGTGTTTCAAGGGTACAGCATGTCTTTGCGTTTCGCCGCGCCCATGCCGTTGAGCGCGGCGCGCAAGGGCTTGCAGATATTCGATCTTATCGCGTCCGGAAACGATTTGTTGAGTTTACGCGTGTCCTTGACCCCGTATTATCAGTCCGCCAGCCAGGCGCAGAACTCGGGGCAAAAGGAGCAAACGGTGATTTTGGATAATATCCGTTCGATTTCGTTTAAATATTACGGCGTCCGTTCGGAGATGGATGCCGCGCAGTGGAATGATTCTTGGGGCGAAACCGAGTTGCTGCCCAAATTAATCAAAGTGACGATCCTATTGGATGACGGCAGTTACTGGCCCGATATGGTATTTCCGGTATTGATTAACGCAGCGCCCGCGCCGGCGGATAACGCGGCGGGTAATAATGGAGCTAATAATAATACTAATGGTCAATAAGCGTGGCTTTAGAGGCAATCCGGGCGGACGCGAAGCCGGCGTGGCCTTGATTTTGGTGTTATGGATTTTAACCTTGCTGGGACTCATGGCTGGCAGTTTCGCTTTGACCATGCGCCGGGACAGCGCTTCCGCATTAGTGTTAAAAGATACCGCACAAGCGCGCGCCTTGCTGGAGACGGGTTTCAGTCTGGCGAAAATGTATTTGAAGCAAAAAGATCCCGACCTCCGTTGGTTGGTGGACGGCAGCGCGATTTATCAGCTGCTTTTGCCGGATGGTTCCGAAATCAGAATTAGATTGGTGTCGGAAGCTGGTAAAATTGACCTGAACACCGCCCCGGATAATTTGTTACAGGCGGCGATTTCTGGGGTGACCTCGGATTTTTGGCAACAGCAGCACTTATTGAATTGCATTCTGGATTGGCGGGACGCGGATAACAATCGGCGGCCGCATGGCTGTGAGGCCAAGGATTATACCGAGGCCGGTTTGGATTACCCGCCCGCCAATAAGCCCTTTCAGTCCGTGGATGAATTGCAATTGGTGTTGGATGTGGACGCGCAAACTTTTGCCCGCATGCGGGATTGGGTCACGGTTTATTCCGGTAAAAACGATGTGGATTATAATGTAGCTACCATGGATGTGTTGCAACTAATTGATAACTATAATCAAGCAAATCATATTCAAAATCCGGCCTTGCAAAAGCGGCTGAATGGCGGAGTCGATTTATCCGCTAACTCGCAATCAGGCGGAAATGGCAATACCAATGCAAATACTAACCTTGGCGCCAATAACACCCCTAACCCTAATGGCGCTCCCAACGCCAATGGCGCCGCCGCTCAGGATCAGGTTTATTCGATACAAGTAGAGGCCGTAACGCCTAACGGGGCTCACGCCGCGGCGTTGGAAGCGTTGAAACCGCAATCCGCGAACGCCGGGGCGGCCAATCAAGTGTTTGAATGGAAACAACAGGAGTTGCCGGCGGCTTTGTTTTCCGAAGCCGCGGAAAGCGGGTTAATCAGGATGCAGAATGAACTTACAATCTTCAATTAATATTGATTTTAAAGCTTTTTTTAAATGGTGGGGCAAGGAGCTGGCCGAACTGACCCCGGAATCGTTGCGCCGGCTGGTGGCGGAGGATCGTCCGATTATCCTGTTGGTTCCGGAGGAACAAGGTTTTGAGGTTAGCATATTGGAGCATGCCGGGGCCTCGGAATTTCGTCACCGGCAATGGATCGGCGTTAATGATAAAGCGGTTTTCGCCGGATTATTCGCCAAATTCCCGGAGCTGGCCAAGGCGGAATGCGTATTGGCGTTAAAAGCCGAGCAGGGCTTGTCTAAGTTGCTGACCTTGCCGGAGGCAGCCGCCGAAAATTTGGAGCAGGTGGTTGAGTTTGAGCTGGACCGGTATACGCCGTTCACCCGGGATCAGGTGTATTTTACCGTGGCGCGGCTGGGCAAGAATGAACAAGGCAATGTTCAAGCTTTGTTAGTGCTGGCGCCGCGGGCCCTGCTGGATGAGTATTGCGAGCAATTGGCGGCTTGGGACGCGAGTTTGGCGCGGGTGGTTTTTCAACCTTTGTTGCAGCATGACGCGGAATTAGCCGCGAGTTGCAATTTGCTGCCGGAGCGTTACCGTAAACCCGCCAATCGTTTGGCGTTATGGACGCCGTGGTTGTTGAACGGCGTGTTGTTGATTTTATTTTTGACCGCGTTGATCGTACCGGTATGGCGTGAAAAAGCGGCGGTGGACTTTTTGAAAACGCAATTGAAAGCGCTGGAGAAAGAAACGCGTTTCGTCGAGCAAAAGCAACAAGAAATCAACGAGATGCTGAACGAGAACAAACAGTTGGTGGATATACGCCAGGATACGCCGGAAATTTTGGATATCCTGAGTGAATTAACGCATTTATTCAAGGACGACAGTTGGGTGACGAATTTACAGTATTCGGAAAAGCATTTGCAGATTCAAGGCCAATCGCCGTCGGCTTCCGCTTATATCGGCATTTTGGAGGCCTCGCCAATTTTCAGTAATGTGAGTTTTGTGTCGCCGTTGACGCAGGATAAGAATACCGGTCTAGAGCGGTTTCAAATCAGCATGGACGTGCATTCCAGACAACAAGCGGAAGCAGCCGCCAATTCAGATACCAACAAGCCGGATACCAATAAACCATGACCGCGCAGAAATTGAAACAGCATTGGTTGGCGCTGGCGATTTTGCTAGCTGTTGCGGGTCTGTTCCTGCTGCTCATCCTGGTTCCGATAGCCGGCGCCGGCTTGGATTACCATGAAGAGAAAAGCAATTTGTTGTTCAAAATGCAAAAGCAGCAGAAAATAGCCGCCCGCAAGGAGTTGACCATGCGGCAGTTGGAAAGTTTACGCCAGCGCATTGAGCAGCAAAAGTTTTTTAATCAGGAGAATACCGAATCCTTGGTTTCGGCGGATTTGCAGAATTTGGTAAAGACCGCGGTCACCGACGCCGGCGGACAATTGAACAGTACCCAAGGGATTCCCGGCAAAACCGAAAACGGTTTTACCAGGGTGGCGGTGCGGGTGCGTCTGACCGCGACTACCGAAACTCTGCGCAATTTGCTCAATACGATAGGCGATGCGGTTCCGTTGATGATTATCGATCAAATTGACATCACGCCGTTGCGCGGCGTGCATAATCGCAACATGGTCAAACCTGAGGTCAATTCACAATTGAATATTAGTTTTCAAGTTATGACGTTTATGCGCGGCGGTAAGTCATGAATTGGAAATTAATTAAAATACAGCTGGCCGGTTGCGCTTTTTTCGGCTCATTGCTGGCGGTGGAATGGATTTGGGGCTTGGCCGAGGTACGTAGTTTGCAAGCCGGTTTGAATTACGAACAGATTAACAACGATAGCGAGGTGGAGTTGCCCGAAATGCCGGCGCGCTCGACTTTGGTTAATGCTGAATTAGTGGAACGGCCTTTGTTTATCGAGGGGCGGAAGCCGGTGGCGGAGGCTCCGGTTTCCGCCCAGGAAAACGTTGAAATCGGGCAGATCGACGATTGGTTGTTGGTAGGCGTGTATAGTTGTCCGGGCAAACAGCCTTACGCCATGTTCAATAAACGCTCCGAACCGAAAAAACACCTGAAAATCACCAAAAGTCAAATCGTGTCCGGTTGGGTATTAAAGGAAATTCAGTCCGATTTGGTCGTTTTGCAACAGGCCGGTCAAGATAAAAAAGTATTGTTAAGAAAACCGCGGGCATCTTCGCCGACGCAACCGGGGGCCGGCCTTAAGCCGCCGCCGGGCGCTAATCCGCCGTCCATTCCGCCGGGCAATCCAATCGGCATTCCTCCGCGCCACAGACACGGCATGAAGCCGGTCGATCCGAATTCTACCTCAGGACCAGAAAATGATGACAATGAAAGTGCAGAGAATTAAGCATCCCTTATGCGTGGCGGTAGCGCTGGTCGTGGCGGGATGTGAATTTATCGGGCCGCAAATTCATACAAAACTGCCGCTGCCGCCGGTAAAACCGGCATTGGAGGAACAAGCGGTCAAATTGGAGGAAGTCAAGGCGGATGAAGATAAAAGACCTACCAAGATTGAAGTGTTCGATGACGAACCCTCGGTCATTACCAGCCGCGGTGTGATCGGCAAGCCCGAGGGCGTGGCGGTCCTAGGCAAGGGCGAATATAGCTTGAATTTCGACGACGCGGATTTGGGCGAGGTGGCCAAGGTTATTTTGAGCGATATTTTGGGCAAGAATTATACGCTTGCCCCGGAAGTTTCCGGTAAAGTGACTTTACAGACCACTAAGCCGTTAAGCAAGGAAGATTTGTTGCCAACCCTGGAAATGTTGTTGAGCATCAATAGCGCGGCCCTGGTGTTGCAAAATGGCCTGTATGTGATTAAACCGGCCGCCGAGGCTTTGTACAGCACCGGGGTTAAAACCGTGGGTACGGTTAACAGCATGCCCTCCGGTTATCAGGTAAGAATTGCGCCGGTCAAAAATGTAGCCGCCAATGATATCGCCGAAATTTTGACGCCGCTCTTGCCTGAAAAAGCCTTGTTGCACGTGGATAGCAAGCGCAATCTTTTGTTGTTGGCCGGCTCCTCGGCCGACCTGAACCGGGCCTTGGATTTGGTGAGTACTTTTGACATCAGTTTGATGAAAGGCCGTTCATTTGCCATGTTTACGCCGGTGCACGCCGACGCCGGGGCAATTATTGAGGAATTGGAGCAGATATTCAATAACGCGCCGCCATCGGCCAAGGGCGCCGCGGGGGCGGGCGGAGCGGGCGCCGCCCCCGGCGCGGGCGCGAAAAAAGGCGCCGAGGGCGGTGCTGGCGGCGGCGCGGCCAGCGGCAGCCAGGATCATTTTTACCGGTTTATCGAAATCGACCGCTTGAACGGGATTTTGGCCATTACCCACGGACCCGAGTTTTTGAAGGAGGTTGAAACTTGGGTCTTGCGTTTAGATAAAATCAATAACGAAGCCAAGGGCGGGGTCAACGTTTACCGGGCGCAACATCATAGCGCGATGGATTTAGCCAACACCTTGAATTCGATTTTCGGCAACGGTCAGCGGCAGGGTTCTAGTCAGGTAGCGGCCGGACGTAACGCCGCCTCGGCCGGTAATAACGGCGCGGCGGCCGGCGGTTTTGGTTCCAGCGGGGGGGGATTTGGCTCCAGCGGCGGCGGATTCGGGTCTAGTAGCGGCAGCGGCAGCAGCGGTTTCGGCTCCAGCGGTAGCAGTTTGAGCGGCGGTTTCGGTTCTAGCGGCAGCGGCAACACCTCGTCGTTCGGCGGTGGTCTAGGCGGCGGCTCCAATTTTACCAACGCCTTTAGCAGCAATTCGACCAATACCATGGGCGGTGCTGGCGGCGGCCAAAGTTTAATGCCTAATGTGCGGATTATCGCCGATCAAAACACTAACGCCTTGGTGATTGTGGCGAATTCACAAGAGTATTCGATTATTCAGCGGGTGCTCAAGCAATTGGACGTGTTGCCTCTGCAAGTGTTAATCGACGCCACGATCGTGGAAGTGACGCTGAACAATGATTTGAAATACGGCGTCGAGTGGTATCTCACCCATAACGAGACCAGCACGGGTAAAAACGTTGCCATCGGCGGTTCCGGGAATGTTTCCGGGTCCGCGTTGACTAATTTATTATCCGGCGCTTCCGGCGCGGGCACTGGCGGCTTTACTTATTTGTTCGCCAATAGCACCAAAAGTATTTCGGCGGTGCTGGATGCGCAGGCCACCAAGAATAATATCAATGTTATTTCATCGCCGTCGTTGATGGTGTTGAATAATCAGGAGGCGACCATTCTGGTCGGCGATTCGGTGCCTGTTTTGTCCGGCACCACGACCTTTACCACGGGTACAGCCACATCCAACCAGGTGCAAAACGTAGATACCGGGGTTAGTTTGGCGATACGGCCTAGGGTTAACGCCAACGGCCTAGTGTTGATGGATTTGATGCAAAGCGTCAATGCGGCGGTGGCTACCACGTCTTCCGCGATTGATTCGCCGACCATCTCCAAACGGCAATTGCAAACCAGCGTGGCGGTGCAAAGCGGGGAAACTATTATCCTGGGCGGCTTGATTCAGGAAACCAATACCTATAACCGCAACGGCGTGCCGGGCTTGTTCGACATTCCGTACATCGGCCCCTTGTTTGGCGGCACTACCCGCGACAAGGACAAGACCGAGCTGGTGGTATTACTGACGCCGCGGGTGATGAAAAGCCGTCAGGATGCGCGCGACGTGACGGAAGAATTTAAGCGCAAGCTGACCGGTATTTACGAAGACAGAGCGCCGAGGCCGGATGACATCAATATCCAGTAGCGTCATGCATTCTTCCGCCTTGCCTTTGGCTTTGCATGATGTCCGCCAAGTGCGGGATATAGAACTGGCGGCAGCTTCCGAACTCGGCGTGAGCGGCTACTGCTTGATGCAACGCGCCGGGGAAGCTTTGTTGTGTGCGTTGCGGGAGCGCTGGCCGGACCGGCGGAGCTTGACGATTTTATGCGGCGGCGGCAATAACGGCGGCGACGGTTATGCCTTGGCCTTGTTGGCGCGGCAAGCGGGTTTCACGCTGCACGTATACGCCTTGGCCGCCCCGGAAAGCTTGCGCGGCGAGGCGTTGCAGGCTTATCAAGCTTGGACGGCAGCCGGCGGCCAGACTACGCCTTTCGTGGACATAGCGCCGCCGGAAACGGATGCGCTGATTGTGGACGCTTTGTTCGGCGCGGGTTTAAACCGCCCCTTAAGCGGCGATTACGCGGCGGCGGCGGACTGGATCAATCGAGCGAGACGGCCGGTGCTGGCGGTCGATGCGCCTAGCGGTTTGCAAGCCGATACCGGCGCGGCGCTGGGCGATGCGGTGCGCGCGGATGTTACGTTGACCTTTATTGGCTTGAAGCCGGGTTTGCTGACCGGCGTGGCGGCTGATTATTGCGGAGAAATCGCTTATTCCAATTTGGGATTGCCGGCGGAGTGGCTGGCGCGGTTTACGCCGTTCGCCCGGCGTTGGATAAAACACCCATTGCCGCCGCGGGCGCGGGCGGCGCATAAAGGCCATTTTGGGCATGTGTTGGTCATAGGCGGCAATTTAGGTTTCAGCGGCGCGGCGCGCATGGCTGCCGAAGCGGCTCTTCGTAGCGGGGCCGGCTTGGTCAGCGTGGCGACTCGGGCCGTGCACGCGCCGCTGTTGAATCTTGGCCGGCCGGAGTTGATGTGCCATGCGGTGGAAACCGCCGCCGATCTGAAACCGCTGCTGGAAGCCGCCACGGTGGTCGTCATTGGGCCGGGCCTGGGGCAGGACGCTTGGGCGAACGCGCTATATCACGAGACGATCAAGGTGAACAAGGTTTGCGTGTTCGACGCGGACGCCTTGAATTTGCTGGCCGCGCATACGAATTACGCGCAGCGCCGTATTTTGACGCCGCATCCCGGCGAGGCCGGGCGCTTGCTGCATAAAACGGCGGCTCAAGTGAATCAAGACCGCTATGCGGCGGCGGCGCAATTGCAAAAGCGTTATGGCGGCGTGGTAGTGTTAAAAGGGGCCGGCACGCTGTTGGCCGCCGAAAACGAGTTATGGACCGCGGTTTTCGGGAATCCCGGCATGGCCAGCGGCGGCATGGGCGATGTGTTGGCCGGCATTATCGGCGGTTTGCTGGCGCAAGGCTTGGAACCGCTGGCGGCTGCCGGCCAGGGCGTGGCCGTGCACGGCGAGGCGGCGGATCGGGCGGCGGCGCGGTTGGGCGAGCGGGGATTGCTGGCCGGCGATTTATTTGTGGAGCTGCCGGTGTGTTTGCGGAGCGGGGAGTAGTCTACACACCTTGAACTTCAGCTTTTGTTGATTTTTTAAATCTTTTTATTGATGAGGACCTGGACAGCCTAGGCGTAAACCTCAACCGTATAACCAAGCGCGCGGATGCGCTCGGCGTAGGCTTGCAGCCAGCTTAACGGCAACGGGGTGACGAGGGAGGCTTGGGCTTGGCGCGATGGGCGGGCCGCGCCGTAGAGCAGTATGCCGGCCAGCGGGATGGCGCGAGTTTCCGCCGCCGCCAGAAAATCCAGATAGGCTTGTTGTTCCGTTTCGGATGGCGGTTGGCCGGCGTAGGCGAACATGCAGGTTTGAATGCGGGTGCGGCATAGGTTGCCGCACAGCTTAAGGTGCTTGCGCAGAGCGTTCGCCGTTAAATTCACCTGGTTGATGCGTTGTATGCCTTCGGGAGTGACGCTGTCGATTTTGAACCAGATTTCGCCGTCGCGCTCATGCCAAACTTTCAGACCTGCTTGCACTTGCGGTTTGTAGATTTGGCTGCCGTTGCTGATGAGCGATAGTTTCACATGTTGCAGCAAGCCATGCCTGGAAGCGGCGGCTATGATGACGCCGATGGCGTCGGTAAAGTTGGGGGCGCTAGTGGGTTCGCCGTTGCCGGCGATGGTGATGGATTGTAAGACGCCACTGGTGATAGGCGGAAATCTTTCCGGCAGGCGGCCAGTCGCGGCCAGGGCCAGCAAGTCGTCGAGTTCGGCTTGGAGTAGATTCAGGTCGGCGGCCGGGGCCGCGCCGCGGGTGAGGCCGGGTATGTCGCAGTAAACGCAGTGCCAGTTGCAGGCGTTGTTGGGGTTCAGGTTGATGCCTAGCGACAGGCCGTGCAGGCGGCGGGAGTTGACCAGATAAAGATAACGGTAATCGCGCTGGCCGGCGAAGCGGAACGGGTGTTCGGCGAGCGTGGCTTTATTCATGCGCGGCGTGGGCGGTGATGAGTCGCCGAAAGTGCTGGCCGCGTTCCTCGAAGGAGCGGTACTGGTGGTAGCTGGGCGCGCCGGGGGAGAACAGGCAAGCGCCGCCGCGCGGGGTAAGGGCGAAGGCCAGCGCCACCGCGGCGTCCAAGTCTTCCACTTCGTGGATGTGAACAGAGCACCCGGCGTCGCGCGCGGCTTGGGCGATGGCGCGTCCGGTCTCCGGCAACAGGATCAGGTGTTTTATGTTGCTTTGCAGTATGGCTTGCACCAAGGCGTCCGGCTGATAGCCGCGGTCGTAGCCGCCGGCGATCAGGGTTTTTGCGTTCTCGCCTAGCGCTTGCAAGGCCGCCGCCGCCGCTTGCGGCGCGGTGGACAAGCTGTCGTTGATGAAGCGCACGCCGGCGTGCAGGCCTTCGTCTTGCAGGCGGTAAGGAAGGCCGTCGCATTCCGACAATACTATTTGCCAGTGCTCCGGTTTTGCGCCGTGGCGTTCGGCGGCGGCGAAGGCGGCGACGGCGTTTTCCCGGTTGTGCGCGCCGAGCAAACGCATGTCGCGATCAGTAAATAGAGCGGCCTCGCCGCGGCGAAACCAGCCGGACGCGAAATGCAGGCTGTCGACGTGGTTGATTAATTCCATGCGGCTAGGCGGCGGGGCGGCGGCGAATTGATGCGCAGAGCGGGCGTTGCACAAGAATAGGTCGCCGCTGGTTTGGGCGTGGGCGATCATGGCCTTGGCGGCATAATATTCCGCCTCGCCGCCATGCCAGTCTAGATGTTCCGGAAACAGGTCCAGCAGACAGGCAATGCTAGGCGCGGCCCCGGATGGCAGGTCCGCGCATTGGTAGCTGGACATTTCAAGTACCGCTATGGCGTGTTGCGCCAGAATGTCGTCCAGATAATCCAGGGCCGGCAGGCCGATGTTGCCGACCAATACCGCCGGTTGGCCGGCTTGGCTCAGGATGCGCTGGGTGAGTAAACTGGTGGTGCTTTTGCCTTTACTGCCGGTGATGCCGATGACCGGGCTGCCGTTATGCCGCAGTTCCGCCAGAAATAGATGGGTGGCGGTGGTTTGCGGCAGTTGCAGCGCTTGCGCGAATTGACAGGCCGGATGATGCGGGGGGAAGCCGGGGGAGCGGATCAATACGTCAATTTCCTTAAAGGCGGCCAGGCCCGCGCCGCCTATATAAGGAATAGCGCCGGGCGGCAATGCCAGCGCGGTATCGGAAAATACGGCGACTTCACCTGGATGACCGCGGCGGCGCAAAAGGTCAAGGGTGGCGCGGCCCTCGCGGCCGAAGCCGAGCAGGCCGACGCGGGCATGCAATATATCAGAGATAAGCATGCAGCCGCTCCAGCCAGGGCTTGGGAATTTGTTGCGGGCCGCCGATGACGCGAGCCGCGTTCCATATGGGCGTCGGGTCGGCCAAGGCGGTGGCCAAGGCCGGGTATTGCCGCGCCCAGTCGCTTAAAGCCGGCGGCAGGCGGCCTTGGGCGTGCAATTGAGCTAGCGCGGCGCGGGTTTCTTCGGGGGAGCCGACGCATTCAAACGGTTTGACGCCGCGCACGCCGAGCAATTCTTCCAGCAGCGGCCGATTTTCGGGCTGATTTAGAAAATCCGCGCCGAAAATGCGCTCCACGGTGGCTGGGTCCAGAAACGGGGCCAGGATCAGTTGCACGAACAGGCATTTGGGGCAATGGCCGCACCAGCGCGGCGGCGCGGCGGCGGGCTGGTGCCGGAAGTTGGCGTTGCAGGAGGCGAAGTGATCAAAATAATGAGGATGCCGGGCAAAGGCTTCGGCGATGCGCAGCTCGCTTAAGGGGCGCAGCAGGCTGAAATAACGCGGGCCGCCGTCGATACGCCGCTCAAGCCAGGCTTGGAATTGTTGTTCAAAGGCGAAGGACTTGCTCCATTGATGGTTGACCGACAGGCCGTCCCAATCCAGGTTGTTTTCGTCGGCGCTGCGTTCGTTGGCGGCGATCACCGCGCTATAACCGCCGGCGTAAGCCGCTAAGGCGGCGATAAAAGCGATGCAGGCGGAAATCGGTATATGCCCGTTCAACGCGCCGTTGCGGTTGAGATCAAAGAGTTGCGGGTCCAGTTGCCGGCGGATGACCCATTGTCTAATTCCCATGGCGGCCGCCGAACGCTCTTGCCAATAGGATGAACCCAGGGATAATCCGTCGGCCGGCACGCCGGCATGTCGCACGACCTCCCGCGCCACCGCCGAGTCCTTGCCGCCGCCGATCAGCACCAGCGCGCGTTCATCACCGAGCGGAGTCGCCGGGCGAATTTGCGTCTTGCCGCCGGCTGGGAATTTAGGCGCGTGCAGTCGCGGATGCAGCTGGTTGCGGTACCGGAATTCGCCTAGGCCTTCGCCGTACAAGAGATTCCAAAATTCGCTATCGGCGTCGCTGACCGGCGCGGCGATGACTTGCGACGGCGCGGCGGTTTTATAATAGGAGACGCCGAAGGCGCGGTGCACGCCGTCAAGCAGGGCGGCGACTATCGGATCGGCCGGGTCGGGGGCCGGAATTTCCGCCGGCAGGGTCAGAATTTCGGTGAAGTCTATGGCCGGCGCGCCGCCGCTCAGGCGGTAACGTAACGTAATGTCGCGTCCGGCCAGTTCCGCGCCGCTGAATTCAAATGCGGCGTAATCCAGGCGCTGAGCGGGCGGGGCGTAGGGGTGATGCAGGTCGTTCATGCTTGAGTTTCTATTACGGCTGGTTCGCAGCCAGCACGTGGGCCGCTTGCTGGTCGGCATGATAGGACGAGCGTACCAGCGGGGCGCTGGCGACTTGGGCGAAACCTAAGTCGCGGGCGATTTCGGCGTAGCGCTGGAATTGATCCGGATGCACGTATTCCTTGACCGCTAGATGATGTTTGCTGGGTTGCAGATATTGGCCCAGCGTGAGCATGGAGACGCCGTGCTGACGCAGGTCTTGCATCACGGCGATAATTTCGGGCTCGGTTTCACCGAGGCCGAGCATCAAACCGGATTTGGTCGGTGCGCCCGGTAGGCGTTGGCGGTGCTGTTGCAATAATTGCAAGGAAATGCGGTAATCCGCGCCGGGACGGGCTTCTAAGTAAAGGCGCGGCACGGTTTCCAGATTGTGGTTGAAGACGTCGCATGGTTCCGCGGCCAGAATGTCCAGCGCGGTTTGCATGCGGCCGCGAAAATCCGGAGTCAGGATTTCTATGCGGGTGCGCGGCGCATGGCGGCGGATGGCGGCGATGCAGGCGGCGAAGTGCGCCGCGCCGCCGTCACGCAAGTCGTCGCGGTTGACCGAGGTGACCACTACGTAGCGCAATTGCATGGCGGCCACGGTTTGCGCCAGATGTTCCGGTTCGGCCGGGTCCAGCGCTTGCGGTCTGCCGTGGGCGACATCGCAGAACGGGCAGCGGCGGGTGCACAAATCACCCATGATCATGAAGGTGGCGGTGCCGTGGTTGAAGCATTCGCTCAGGTTAGGACAAGCGGCTTCCTCGCACACGGTGTGCAGGCGGTTGTCGCGCAGCGTTTGCTTGAGTTGATTGACTTTTTCGCCCATCGGCGGTTTGATGCGTATCCAGTCCGGCTTGCGCAAGGGGACGGCGGCGGTTTCCACTTTGATCGGAATGCGCGCCAGTTTGTCGGCGTTGCGTTGGTGGGTGCCTGGGGTGGCGCGGGAGGGTGCTTGCAAAGTCATGACGAGAGTGCCTGTATAAGTTGATGAACCAGCGCGGACGCTAGTTCGTGGTTGGCGATACGCACCCCTTGGTCGGCCAATTGGGTCACGGCGAGACCGGGATAGCCGCAGGGGTTGATGGCGTTAAAGGGTTCCAGGTCCATGTCGTTGTTCAAGCTAAGGCCGTGGTAGCTGCATCCGCCGCGGATGCGCAGGCCCAGCGCGCCTATTTTGCGCCCGTCCACATAAACGCCCGGCGCTTCAGGCCGAGCTTGGGCCGGCACGCCGTATTGCGCCAAGACGCCGATGGCGGCGTTTTCCAAAGCGCTGACCAGCCAGCGCGGGCCTTGCCGCCGCCGCTTCAGGTCGATTAAGACGTAGATGACGACTTGGCCGGGTCCATGATAAGTGATTTGGCCGCCGCGGTCGCTGTTGATCACGGGAATATCGCCGGCGCGCAATAAGTGTTCAGGCTTGCCGTTGAGCCCCTGGGTGTATATAGGCGGATGTTCGGTGATCCAGATTTGGTCCGGGCTAGCGGTATCGCGGGCGGTGGTGTAGTCTTGCATGCGCCGCCAGACGTCCAGGTAGGGGCATAGGCCGAGTTGTTGCAAGGTTATGGCGGCGGACACGGGTTTAAAGCGCCATCAATACCGCCGGATTGGCGGTCAAGTCTTGGTAGATGGCGTCCAATTGACCGCGGCTTTCGGCGTGTATCACTACGGTGACCGAGGTGTAAACGCCGTTGCTGCTGGGGCGGCTGCTGACCGCCCCCTCGCTCAAGTCGCCGACATGGCGGCGAATGATTTCGACGATCAGGGCGTCGAAATGTTCGCTGGATTTTCCCATGGCCTTGATGGGAAAGCGGCAAGGAAATTCAATAAGGCTTTCGGTGTCTGTCATGACGGCGTACCGGGCGAAGTAGGTAAGCTATCTTACCAAGTTTTGCGCTCTTATTTTTCTAAAAAGCCAAGTGCGGCGTCGTACAGCCGGCGCAGCAGGCCGCCTTCCGGCACGGCGTCCAGCGCCACCAAGGGCGTGCTGGCCATGGTTTCGCCGCCTAGGCTAATAGTGAGCTGGCCGATAACGTCCCCTGGGTTGACCGGGGCTATCATGGGTTGGCCTATTTGGGTTTCGGCTTTTAGTTCATTGAATTGTTTACGCGGCGCGGTGACGTAAAAATCCTCGGCCAAGCCGGCCGCGACCTTAGACACGGCGCCTTTTCTGACCCTGGCTTCGGCCAACGGTTTTTGCGCTTCGTAGAGACGGTGGGTTTCGTAGAAGCGGAAGCCGAAGTTCAGCAGGGATTGGCTTTCGTTGGCGCGCGCATTGGGGCTGGCGGTGCCCATGACCACGGATATCAAACGCATGTCCTCGCGCTTGGCCGAGGCTACCATGCAGTAGCCGGCTTCGTCGGTAAAGCCGGTTTTGACGCCGTCCACCGATGGATCGCGCCAAAGCAGTTGGTTGCGGTTTTGTTGGGTGATACCGTTATAGGTAAATTCTTTTTGCGAGTCCCAGCGGTAGTAGTCGGGAAATTCGAGGATCACCGCCCGCGCCAGGATGGCGAGGTCGCGCGCGCTGCTGTAATGGTTGGCGCTGGGCAAGCCCATGCTGTTTTCAAAATGGCTGTTGTACATGCCCAGGCGCGCGGCTTGTTCGTTCATCATGGCGGCGAAGGTTTGCTCGCTGCCGGCGATATGTTCGGCCAAGGCGACGCTGGCGTCGTTGCCGGATTGAATGATGACCCCTTTCAGCAAGTCTTCAACCGGGACTTGTTTGTTCACTTCGACGAACATTTTCGAGCCGCTGGTTTCCCAGGCGTTTTGACTGATGGTGACTTTTTCATCCAAACTGAGGTGGCCGGCTTTAAGTTCGCGGAACACCACGTAAACAGTCATGATTTTGGTCAAGCTGGCCGGGGCTACATGCTTATCGGGATCTTTTTCCGCCAGGACCTTGCCGCTGTTGAAATCAGTCAGTATGTAGCTGGAAGCGGCCACGGTCGGGGCGGCGGGAATGAAGGGCTGGTTCGCCGCCGGCGCCGGGACCGGAGCCAACAGGCTTAGCATAAGAAGTAGGCTGAATGGAAAACGAAGGAAAGGCATTTTGGTTGCTCTAAAATAATCATTCTATAGGTTTACTATTGTATCATTGTCGGCAAGGGCTTAGAGAGTCCGCGCTCCAACCGGCCGTAATCCGGCTAGGGCGCGGGGATTTGTTGTTTTGATGCGCTGGCCGCGTTTCGCGCGGCGCGGGCAAGATGATTTCATTTGCAAGCGCGGGGCTCGCGCTGAGGGAGTATGACGGTAATGATCAATAGTTGGCTGTCCCATTTGGCAGGGTTATGGAGAATCGGCAACGGCGACGCGGCTTATCAACGGTATTTGGCGCACTGGCGGACGCACCATGCACCTGACGGCGCCGAGCCCATGGATAGAAAAGCGTTTTTCGCGGCGGAAACGCGGCGTAAATGGAGCGGCGTAAATCGCTGTTGTTAATGGTAGTTGGGCTGTTGGGAGCTTTTTAGATGAATATACTTTCGGTTGGAAAAAAACTCTTTGTGCTGGACACCAATGTGTTGATGCACGATCCAACGTCAATTTTCCGTTTTCAGGAACATAATGTTTTTATTCCCATGGTGGTGTTGGAGGAGTTGGATCACGCCAAGAAAGGTTTGTCGGACGTATCGCGCAACGTGCGTCAGGTGAGCCGGTTTCTGGATGATTTGATCCGCGGCATGGATCAGCAGTCGATCAACGAGGGTTTGCCGTTGTCTCGTTTAGAGTATACCGCCAACGGCGAGCCCTTGGACGGGCGTTTATATTTTCAAACCCGGCAATTGTCGCATTTGTTGCCGCCGGATTTGCCAGGTCAAATCGCCGACAATTCTATTTTGAGCGTGGTGTTGGCATTGGGCCGGGAATATCCGGGCGTTAACGTTATTTTGGTGTCTAAGGATATCAATATGCGTATCAAGGCGGCCGCCTTGCAAATTAACGCCGAGGATTATCATAACGATCAAACCATAGAAGACGTTGATTTATTGTATACCGGCGCGATGGCGCTGGAGGCGGATTTTTGGGATGAGCACGGCGCCAGCATGGAGTCATGGCAGGAAAACAATATGACGTTTTACCGCCTGTCCGGACCGCAAGTGGCGGAATGGTATCCGAACCAGTATTTGTATATGGAGGATGAGTCGGGTTTTGAGGCGGTGGTTAAATCAATCAGCGGCAATACGGCGGTTTTGCGATTGGCCTTTGATTTTAGGCATAAACATCATAGTGTTTGGGGTATTTGCGCCAAAAACCGCGAGCAGAATTTTGCTTTAAATATTTTGACCGATCCGAATATTGATTTTGTAACCTTAATTGGCTCGGCCGGCACCGGCAAGACTTTGCTGGCCTTGGCGGCCGGTTTGTCGATGACTATGGAACGCAAGATGTACCAGGAAATTATCATGACCAGGGAAACGATTCCGGTCGGTCAGGATATCGGCTTTTTACCGGGCAGCGAGGAAGAAAAAATGGCGCCGTGGATGGGGGCGCTGATGGACAATATGGAGTTGTTGGGCAGCCGTTCCGGAACCAATGAGTGGGAGCAAGGCGCGACGCAAAATATGATGATGAACCGGGTGAAAATTCGTTCCTTGAATTTCATGCGCGGCCGCACTTTCCTGAACCGTTATTTGATTATTGACGAGGCGCAGAATTTGACGCCTAAGCAGATGAAAACCTTGATTACCCGCGCCGGGCCAGGCACCAAGATTATTTGCATTGGCAACTTGGCGCAAATCGACACCCCGTATTTGACTGCCACCAGTTCCGGTCTGACGTTTGTGGTGGACAGGTTCAAGCATTGGGAGAACAGCGCGCATATTACCTTGCGTCGCGGCGAGCGGTCGCGGTTGGCGGATTTTGCCTCCGAGAATTTATAGTATGATGGATTGGCTTTTGCATACCAGCGAAGGCTATTAGTCCTGAGTTGTAAGCAGGGTTTGGGGTAGCGATAACCAGTATGTAAGTAAGAGTGCGCAACCATTTTTAAATTTGCCTTATGTGAAG
>CAIYSZ010000062.1 GCA_903928965.1 uncultured Pseudomonadota bacterium | reverse complement strand
CATAGGAGGTTAGTTCCTTCTTGGATTCTTTAAGCTTAAAACGTGCCATAGTCAAAATGGGTGAATAGCGCAAAGCTGTATTATAACTTATTTATCATATGCTTGTGGCCGTTTTGCGTGAATTTAACACGGATTCAGGATAAAGGCAACGCTCGATAACATGAATTCGCCTGATTTCTGGTGGCTAAACAATGGCGTGACTATTCTGGCTACTTCTGCTGCGATTACAGGCAAATCAATCCAAGCAAGTGATATTCAAATCGTTAATGGCCTTCAAACAACTGAGTCGATTTTTAGACACTTTGAACAAGAACCGGACACGATTGATGATCGTTGCGTCCTCGTAAAGGTAATTGTCACAAAAGACGAAGCCATACGTGACGCCATTATTCGCGCAACTAACAACCAAACAGACGTCGAGTTGGCTTCACTCCACGCTACTGACAAAATTCAACGAGATATTGAGGATGTCTTATTACGGCATGGACTGTTCTACGAGCGAAGGAAGAACTTTTACGCAAACCAAGGGCACCCGCCTGCCGAGTTGGTGACGCCACTATATGCAGCCGCCGGATATGTCGCTCTCATGCTCAAGAAACCACACTTTGCGGCTTCACTTAAATCCAAGTTCATGAGATCAACGGACACTTACGAGGCAGTCTTTAATGGGGCTGTACCGCTCGATGTTTGGCCAAGGATCGTTCAGCTCCTGAAGAAAGTCGATATCGAGTTGGAGATTCTGCGACCACAGGGGAAAGCAACGGACGGGTTCCTTAAAGGTTGGCGCTATGTGACGGCGTTCTTGGTTTTGGCACAACACTTTCGCAAATATACATACTCGGCCTCAGATCTTGCCACACTAGATGTCTCCCTAATTACGCCTAAAGCAATCGAGCAGGTTTGGCGTCAACTGAATACTCAGGAATCCGCGAGCGCTCGAATGGGAGGTTGGACATCACGTAATAATGTGCTTGCAGCATGTGAAAAGGCGGCAATCACGTTTGGCATAACGGGCGTGAAGGCGCTATCGAGTATTTCCCAGCCATCGTGCCGAACTCCCTTACGTTCCGTTATTACTGGCGAGTTTGTTGAAAGGGTAAGAGCTTTGCTACCACCTCAGCCTTGGAAGCCGGGAATAAATAAAAAGATATGCGCAGAATTGCGATGTGAAACCTCTGCCTACTTTGCCGCTGTCGAGATGTTGATCGAAGACGGTGTGTTCCTTAGCCAACGAGATGGTGTTCTTTACGATCCCGAAGGCAACGTAGTTGCTTTCGATACAGAACGAGTGGACCCGGATACCCTTGAACTACTAACGAACAAGACCTAATACTGCGTTCAGCCTGGACGTTACCACATGCTGCTTCAATGCATCGAGGGTGCCGATTCGCTCCCCGTTGAATGGCGGCTAGCTGCGAGAAGTGACCGTTCATTTCAAATTTTGACTGTCACAAAGTGGCCGATATTCACCACTTCCCCCAACCACCTAGCCTCCCACACTACAGTTTTCCATTGTTAAGAGGTAAGGCGTATGCCCACCGAACTCGACTATTCCATGCTCACTCAGGAAGAGACTGACGCCATTCACGCGGACTATAGCGCCGATGGCGCGAAAGCCAGCGACAATGATCAAAGCGGTATGGCATTGATTCCGAAATTCACGTAAACTTATTCCGAATTATAAGCTATCGTTGTCTTTATGAATTCCGCCTTGCTATACCCGCGTCTCATTGCATCACGCATTGCCGAAGCGCTGGCGGATACGCCGGTAGTTTTAATTGCGGGCCGCCGCCAAGCAGGTAAAACAACCTTGGCGCGGAAAGTTGCTGATTATGGTATGCGATATTTAACGCTGGATGACGCATTAACTTTGCCGGCGGCCAAGGAAGATCCGGTCGGGATGATACGCAATCTGGATCGGGCCGTGATTGATGAAATACAGCGCGCTCCATAGCTCTTGTTAGCCGTTATAGAAATAGTGTTGATGAAGATCGGCGGCCCGGACGATTTTTATTGACGGGATCGGCTAATACTACCGTGACCATGATAAATATGAAGTCGATCTGGTTATTGAAAATAGCGCTGGCCAGTTAATTGGCGTGGAAATCAAATCATCGGCAACCGTGAAGGCGAATGATTTGCGCGGCTTAAAAAACTGGCGGGTGTTGCGGGCTATGAGTTCAAATTAGGCATTTTGCTCTATGTCGGAACTGACACCATGCCGCTTGGTGCTAGTCTGTGAGTTGAACCGGCTATTCTTGCGCGGCCCCGGCGCGCAATTTTGGCGTGCGTAGCGCCGCTATGGGATAATGGCCGATTGATTTTGATGCGGCTGGGCGGATCATGCTGACCTCTTATATAGAAAAAATTCTGCGCGCCAAGGTGTACGACGTGGCGATAGAATCTCCTTTGGATTTGGCGCGGGGGCTGTCGGAGCGTTTGGATAATCAGGTGTGGATTAAGCGCGAGGATTTGCAGCCTGTGTTTTCGTTCAAGCTGCGCGGGGCGTATAACAAAATCGTGTCCTTGAGCCCGGAGCAGGCGGCGCGGGGGGTTATTACGGCCTCGGCCGGCAATCACGCGCAAGGGGTGGCGCTGGCGGCGCATAAATTAGGTATCAAGGCCTTGATCGTGATGCCGAAAACCACGCCCGAAATCAAGGTGAAATCGGTGAAAGCCATGGGCGCGCGCACGGTGTTGTTCGGCGATTCCTATGACGAGGCCTTGCTGCATGCGCGCGAACTGGAGCGGGAAAAAGGCTTGACTTTTATTCATCCGTATGACGACCCGGAGGTGATCGCCGGGCAGGGTACGATTGGCATGGAGATTTTGCGCCAGCATCCGGGGCCGATTCACGCTATTTTCGTGCCGGTGGGCGGCGGCGGCTTGGCGGCCGGCGTTGCGGCTTATGTTAAATTCGTGCGGCCGGAGACCTTGGTGATCGCGGTCGAACCGGACGACGCCGATTGTTTGAATCAGGCTTTGCTGGCCGGGGAGCGGGTGGTGTTGCCGCAGGTGGGGCTGTTTGCGGATGGGGTGGCGGTGAAACAGGTCGGCCAGGAGACTTTTGAATTGGCGCGGCGTTATATCGATGCGGTGGTGACGGTCAGCACCGATGAAATTTGCGCGGCGATCAAGGATATTTTCGATGATACGCGGGCGGTGACGGAACCGGCGGGGGCTTTGGCGATTGCGGGTTTGAAGAAGTATGTGGAAAGCCGCGGCTTGAGCAAGCAATGCGTGGTGGCGGTGGCCAGCGGGGCGAATATTAATTTTGACCGTTTGCGTTATGTGGCGGAGCGCACTTCTTTGGGGGAGCACCGGGAGATTTTGTTGGCGGTGACCATTCCGGAGACGCCGGGCAGTTTTTTAAGATTTTGCCGCATCCTGGGCAAGCGCAGCATTACCGAGTTTAATTACCGTTATTTCGACAGCCGTTCGGCGCAGGTGTTCGCGGGTATCAGTAGTAGCGGTTTGGAGGGGGATAAAAGTCATTTGATCGAGCAATTGGCGGCGGAGGGTTTCGGCGTGACCGATCTGAGCGGCAGCGAGTTGGCCAAGGATCATATCCGGCATATGGTGGGCGGCCATCCGCCGTGCGATTTGGATGAAAGTGTGTATAGCCTGGAGTTTCCGGAGCGGCCGGGGGCGTTGTTACGGTTTTTGACCGCTTTGGGCGAGCAATGGAATATTAGTTTGTTTCATTACCGTAATCACGGCGCGGCCTTCGGTAAGGTATTGCTAGGCTTGCAGTTGCGCGGAGAGCGGGAGCGGTTCGAGGTTTGTTTGCAGAATTTGGGTTTGCCTTATCAACGGCAAACCTTGGACCCGGCTTACCGCTTGTTCGCCGGCGGCCGCATTTCCGGGCAAGAGGTTTAATCGTATGTGGCGGGCCGCTTACAGCGTTCTGTTTTATCTATTGTTGCCGTTTTTGCTGTTGCGCTTGTATTGGCGCGGAATTAGGGCTCCGGATTACCGCTTGCGCTGGGGCGAACGTTTCGGGTTTTACTCGGTTCCGCGCCGCTGCGGCGTGGCGTGGTTGCATGCGGTGTCGGTGGGCGAGGCGGAGGCGGCGTTTTTGTTGCTACGCGAATTGCGGGCCGCGCATCCTGATGCGCGGTTTTTGTTGACCACCACCACGCCGACCGGCTCGGCGCGGGTGCGGGCGGTGTTGGGCGAGCAAGTGGATCATGTGTATCTGCCCTACGATGCGCCGCTTATCGTGAACCGGTTTTTGCGGCATTTTGCGCCGACGTGCGCGGTGTTTCTGGAGAAAGAGATTTGGCCTAATCTTTACGCCGCCTGCCGGGAGCGGAATATTCCTTTGTACATTGTCAATGCGCGATTGTCCGAGGGTTCGGCGCGGGCGTATTTGAAAATTCCGGGCTTGATTCGGCCGGCCTTGGCTTGCGTGACGGGTATCGCCGCGCAGACGGCGGCGGATGTTGGGCGTTTTGAGCGCATCGGCGCGCGGCCTGAACAGGTGGCGGCCTTGGGCAACATCAAGTTCGATTTGCAGCCGGAACCGGGCGTGGCCGAGGCCGGACGGCGGTTGCGGGAGACTTTGTTCGCCGGGCGCTTTGTGTGGATTTTGGCCAGCACCCATGCGGACGAGGAGGCTTGGTTGCTGGGAGAGTTAGCCGCGTTGCGGGCGCGGATTCCGGAATTGTTGGTTCTGGTTGCGCCCCGGCATCCGGAACGTTTTGCGGCGGCGGCGCGCGCGGCGCAAGATTTGGGTTTGCGGCTGGCGCGGCGTAGCGAGCGGCCGGAGAGTTTGGCCGATTGCGATGTTTACCTGGCGGACAGCATGGGCGAGTTGCGGATGTTGTACGCGGCGGCGGACGTGGCTTTTGTCGGCGGCAGTTTGGCGGCCGCGGGCGGGCACAATGTGTTGGAGGCGGCCGCGGCGGGCGCGCCGGTGTTGTTTGGGCCGCATATGTTTAATTTTGCCGATATCGCGGCCGGCATGTTGGCGGCGGATGCGGCTTGGCAATGCAGCGATGCCGCCGGTGTCGCGGCCGCGGTGGCGCGTCTTTACGCCGATGCGGGTTTGCGCGCGGGGTTGGCGGCGCGCGGGGCCGAGTTTGTGGCGGCGAACCGCGGCGCGGCGCGGCGGGTGGCGGGCTTGTTGGCGGATGCGCTATAATATTTGATTATTTGATTTCTTTTGTTGGCGGCTTATGTCTGATATTAAAAAGGTAGTGTTGGCTTATTCCGGCGGATTGGACACTTCGGTAATTTTAAAATGGTTGCAGGATGTTTATAGCTGCGAAGTGGTGACTTTTACCGCCGATCTCGGCCAGGGCGAGGAGTTGGAACCGGCGCGGTCCAAGGCGCAAGCCGCCGGCGTGCGGGAAATTTATATCGACGATTTGCGCGAGGAGTTTGCGCGCGATTTCGTGTTTCCGATGTTCCGGGCCAATACGGTTTACGAGGGCGAGTATTTACTCGGCACTTCCATCGCGCGGCCATTGATTGCCAAGCGTTTGATCGAAATTGCCAATGAAACCGGCGCGGATGCGGTTTCGCATGGCGCTACCGGCAAGGGCAACGATCAGGTGCGGTTTGAGTTGGGGGCTTATGCCTTGCGGCCGGATATTCGGATCATCGCGCCGTGGCGGGAATGGGATTTGAATTCGCGGCAAAAATTGCTGGCTTATGCGGAAAGCCATGGCATTCCGGTGGAAATGAAAAAAGGCAAGGCGTCGCCGTATTCCATGGATGCGAATTTGTTGCACATTTCTTACGAGGGCCGGATTCTGGAGGACCCTTGGGCGGAGCCGGAAGAGGATATGTGGCGCTGGTCGGTAGCCCCGGAGCAAGCGCCGGATTTGCCGGTGTATTTGGAGTTGACGTACCGGCAAGGCGATATTGTGGCGATTGATGGCGAGGCCTTGAGTCCGGCCTCGGTCATGGCGCGCTTGAATACGATAGCCGGCGCCAACGGCGTGGGGCGGCTGGATATCGTGGAGAACCGTTACGTGGGCATGAAGTCGCGCGGATGCTATGAAACCCCGGCCGGTACGGTGATGTTGAAGGCGCATCGGGCGATTGAGTCCTTGACTTTGGACCGTGAGGCGGCGCATTTGAAAGATGAATTGATGCCGCGCTATGCTTCCTTGATTTATAACGGTTATTGGTGGAGTCCGGAGCGTAGGTTGCTGCAAACCTTGATTGATGAGTCGCAGCAATACGTCAACGGCAAGGTCAGGGTCAAATTGTATAAAGGCAATGTGATGGTTGTCGGCCGGAGTTCGGAAACCGATAGTTTGTTCGACGAGTCTATCGCTACCTTCGAGGAAGACGGCGGCGCTTATAACCAAAAGGATGCGGAAGGTTTTATCCGCTTGAATGCTTTGCGCATGCGCATCGCGGCCAAAAAACGGCGTTGAGCGGGCGGTTATTTTGATGGTGCGCGGCGCTTGTGATTTCTGTATAATCCCGCGTATGGCTGGGAATTTCGATCATGCGCGGGCTTGCCTCGCGCCGGCGCCGGTCGCGGGAATCAACCGGAAATTATTAAAACTATAACTAAATCCTATGGCTGAATACACTGAGAATGATGACGGCGATGACGCCGGTAAACGCGAGCTTCTTGTGTATTCCATGGATGGATATTCCACGAAGTCGCGGCATGATTTGGTTAAGGTGAACCGCCTGCTGTTGCGTTTAGTGTACGGTTTGGTGTGTTTGGTGTTTATTTTGGGCTATCTGTTGGCCCCGGCGCCTTCCATTTGGCGGGTTTTGGCCCGCAAGCAAGCCGCCACGGCGGAGGCGAGCTTGGTTTACGCCACGGAAAACAACGGCTTGATGTCCGAATTGAATACGCTGAAAGGGCAAATGTTTAGTTTGGTCAGCGGTACGGTCGAGGGCAAGCTGAAGTCTCTGGAGGACAGTTTGCGCCGCGGTAATCTGGCCGAATCCATGGATGCGGTGCAGGAATTGAAGGTGGACGTCAAGTTGTTGACCGATTACGCGCCGACCCCGCGCGCCGGATCGGATCAGGCAATGGCCGAGCACCAGCGCATGGTGCGCGAGTTATCGGAATTGCGGGGCTTAGTGTATTTGACGGTATTGTCCTGCGGTTTGATCGTTGCGGCGTTGGCCGGGGTTTGGTTGCGCCATCGTTACCGTATCGGTTATCAAAAACGCGATTTCCTGGGCGCGAAGTCTAAATTGTAAGCCTACCGCCGGTTTGGCTGTTTGCGCGCGCTGTTAGCGTTTCTGTGCAGGTGTGTATGAGTTTTTACGCAAATCGCGGTTGGCCGTATGCCTTATTCCATTGCCGTTAAGGGCAGGCATTTTCAGTTTTCAGATTTAAAATCCTTGTTGGCCAAGGCCTCGCCCTTGCGCGCGGCCGACGAATTGGCCGGCCTGGCGGCGACGTCCGAATTGGAGCGGGCGGCGGCGCAATATTTGTTGGCCGATATTCCTTTAAAACAATTCTTGGATGAGCCCTTGCTCCCGCCGGAGCGGGACGAGGTGTCGGCTTTGATTTTACGTCAGCATGACCGCGCCAAGTTTGCGCCGGTCTCGGCATTGACGGTGGGTGAATTTCGCGATTGGCTGTTACAGCCTGAACACGATGTTACGTCCTTGGCTTGGGGTTTGACGCCGGAAATGGCGGCGGCTGTATCAAAGCTGATGCGGAACCAGGATTTGATCGCCGTGGCGCGGCGCTGTTTGGTTGTTAGCCGCTTTCGGTCTACTCTGGGCTTGCCGGGTCGCATCGGCAGCCGTTTGCAGCCGAATCATCCGACCGACGATCCGCGCGGCATCGCGGCATCCATATTGGACGGTTTGTGTTATGGCGGCGGCGACGCGGTGATAGGCATTAACCCGGCCACGGATAGCCCGGATAATGTGCGCGCTTTGCTGAATATGTTGGATGAATTAATCCGCCGCACCGGCGCGCCGACCCAATCTTGTGTGCTGGCGCATGTGACGACTAGCATGCAGTTGATGCGGCAAGGCGCGCCGCTGGATTTGGTGTTTCAGTCCATCGCCGGCACCGAGGCGGCGAACCGGAGTTTCGGCGTCAATTTGGCGATGCTGGGGGAGGCGCGGGAGATGGCTTTGAGTTTGGGGCGCAATCCTTTCGGGCAGGTGATGTATTTTGAAACCGGGCAGGGCAGCGCCTTGTCCGCCGACGCGCATGGCGGGGTGGACGCGCAGACTTGCGAGGCGCGCGCTTATGCGGTGGCGCGCGAGTTTGCGCCGTTTTTGGTGAATACGGTGGTGGGTTTTATCGGCCCCGAGTATTTGTACGATGGCAAGCAAATCATCCGCGCCGGCCTGGAGGATCATTTTTGCGGTAAATTATTGGGCTTGCCGATGGGTTGCGATGTGTGTTACACCAATCACGCCGAGGCCGATCAAAACGATATGGATAATTTGCTGACTTTGCTGGGGGTGGCCGGTTGCCATTTTATTATGGGCGTGCCCGGCGCGGACGATGTGATGTTGGCTTATCAGAGCAGTTCGTTTCACGACTGCCAATACCTGCGCCAGGTTTTAGGTTTGCGTCCGGCCCCGGAATTCGAGGCTTGGCTGGCGGCGCAAGGTATCGATTGGGATGGCCGCGGTGGCTTGCCGGCGGCGGGACGCTTGTTGCGGCAGTTTCCGGCTTTGCTGGGCGCGGGAGCGGCGGCGTGAGCGAGGGTTTGAACGAGCCGTGGGATTTATTGCGCGGTTTTACTACGGCGCGTATCGGCTTGGGACGCGCCGGGGCCGGTTTGCCGAGCCGGGCGTTGCTGGATTTTCAAGCCGCGCACGCGGCGGCGCGCGATGCGGTATGGCGGCCGTGGGACAGTGACGGTTTTGCCGCCCGGCTGGAGCTGGCGGGGGAGCCGGTGTTGCGTCTGGATTCGCAAGCCTCCGGGCGGGCGGATTATTTGAAGCGGCCGGATAAGGGGCGGCGTTTGCGGCCCGCTAGCCGGGATGCTTTGCTTGCCGCCGGCGGCGGCGGAGCGGATGTGGCGCTGGTGGTTAGCAACGGTTTGTCTTCCACCGCGGTGGAACGGCATGCATGGCCGTTGTTGGGTTTGATCCTGGCGGCGATACGCGAGATGGATTTGAGTTTGGCCCCGTTGTGCGTGATTGAGAACGCCCGGGTGGCGGCGGCGGACGAAATCGGCGAGTGTTTGCGGGCGCGGGCGGTGGCTATTTTGCTTGGCGAGCGGCCGGGTTTGAGCGCCGAGGATAGTCTGGGGATTTATTTGACTTATGCTCCCGCGGTCGGCCGCACGGATGCGGAGCGGAATTGTTTATCCAATATTCGGCCTCCGGCCGGCATGACTTATACGAGCGCGGCGTTTAAATTGCGTTATTTGTTGAGCGAGTCCTTGCGCCGAGGTTTGTCCGGCGTGGATTTGAAGGATGATAGTGTTGCCGAGTCCGAGTTGGGGTTCAGCGCGCCGGGTTTGCTTGAGTAGGGGTTGTTGGTTTAACCGGATGCGGTGCGCTGCGCTTACCGGTAGTTACGGGTGGTGATTTTGACGGCCGTTCGGGTTGGAAGCGGGTTCGGTGCGTTCAAATAAATGCACGAGTTCCACTAGATTGGCGCATTGGGTTTTTTCCATGATATGGGCGCGGTGGTTTTCCACGGTGCGCGGACTTATGTCCAGAATACGGGCGATTTCTTTGTTGGTTTTGCCGACGATCAATAATTCCGCGATTTCATGCTCGCGTTTCGTCAGATTGCTTAAGCCGTTGTGATGTTGAGCGTTTTGGCGTTCTAGCCGCAGCACGTCCTGGATTATGGCTTTTTGGATGTGGCCGAGCAAATCTTCAGCTTGGGGCGGTTTGACTAGGAAATTTACGGCTCCGGATTGCATGGCGCGCACGGTGGTGGGAATGTCTCCCTTGGCGCTGAGGAAAATAATCGGGATCGCGTACTGGCGGCGCAGTAGCTCCGCTTGCAATTCCAGCCCGTTCATGCCGGGTTCCATGTGGTAATCAAGCACGATGCATCCGCTTTGTTCCACAGTGTAGTCTTCTAGAAACGCTTCAGCGCTGAGGTAGGTTTTGACTGCAAGCCCCGCCGATTTGATTAATAAACTGATGCTGTCCAGAATGGCAGGTTCATCGTCTATTAAAAAAACAGTTGGCGTTGAATTCATGTTTGCATCGGTAAAGTGAAATAGAAACTGGCGCCGCAGCCCGCGGCGGACTCCGCCCAAAGTTTGCCGCCATGCGTTTCAATAATGAAGCGGCTGACAGCGAGACCGACACCCAAGCCGTTTTTTTGGATTGAATAGAACGGCTGGAAAATAGTGGCAAGTTCTTCCGGATGCATGCCCTTGCCGGTGTCGCTAATGCAAACGCAGAGCATGGCGGCATTGGCGTCATTATTTAGCATTTTAGTATAAATGGTAATTTTACGTAAGTCTGTAGGGATATTTTTCATGGCCTGCACGGCGTTGGTCAGCAGATTGAGCAAGGCTTTTTGGATTTGCAAGCGGTTCCCTAAAACCCAGGCCGGACCCGGCGCGAGGTTTTTACTGACGCTGGTTGCGCCGTGTTGAGTGTTGTCTTGGATGATGCTCAGCGCGTCATCAATGATCAGGTTGATATCCAGCAGTTCTTTTTGGTCGTCTTTTTTTAGCAATACCGACATGAGTTGTTGCGTGACATCGCCGGCGCGCAGGGCCTGGGTTTCGATTTTAGCCACGATGGTACGCAAGGATTCCAGGTTGACCGTTTCCGCGCTCAGCAGTCTGGACGCTACGTTGGTGTATATGGAGATGGCGGTCAAGGGTTGGTTGAATTCGTGCGCTATCGCGGCGGCGGTTTGATTGGCGATCAGGCGGTTTTGTGTTTCCTCAAGTTGGGTTTTTTGTTCGTCCAGGCGGACTTTTTGTTGGGCGTTGGCTTGCAGGATGCGAACTTTTTCCGAAATGTCGCATAATATGATCGCAAAAATTTGGCCTTTGGCGGCGGGAAATTTGCAAATCGACGCTTCCAGCGGAAATTCCTCGCCGTTGCGGCGGCGGCCGATGATTTCACGGTACGGAGTGCTGTTGTGCCGGCGCAAGTTCTCGGTTGTGTTGGCAAAGTTTTCAAAATGCCGCTGGTGTAAAGCGCGTTTGGAGGGCGGGAGCAGGATGCTCAACGGTTGGCCGACGATGTCTTGCTTGGCGTATTGAAATATGGTTTCCGCGGCGGGATTGAACAATTGAATGATTTGTTGTTCGTCGGTGAAAATAATGCCCTCCATGGCGCTTTCGACCATGCCGGAAATTTTTTGTTCACTGGCTTGCAGTTCCTGTTCCATGCTCTCGCGCTCCGCGAGCGTATCGGCGATGTTCTCTGAAAATAGGATTATGCCGCCTATTGCCCCGCTTTGATTAAACCAGGGGCCGACCCGCCAATGCAGCCAATGCACCGAATTGTCGGCGCGCACGAATTTGTCTTCATGCTGTTCCAAAAATTCTCCGTTCAGGGCGCGTCTATGCACGTTTTTCCAGGTTTCGGGAATTTCCGGAAAGATTTCGTAATGAGATAAGCCAATGATATTGTTGCTTATATTATAATCGGTCAGCCAGCGGCGGCTAGCGGCCAGATAGCGCATGTCCAAATCCAAAACCGCGATGGCGACTGGACACCATTCGATTATGTTTGTCTTTTCCAGTTGCGCAAGATTTAATCCTAACATGGAGGCGGGTTTGAGGTTGTTGTTAACTTGGTTAAAAGACATATTATTGCAGTATATATAACTTTTATTTTCTATTAGAATGCCCGAAAAAAATATTTATTTATATTAGGATGAATACGTGAGTGTATCTACTTAGGTTAAAATGCTTATTTGTATTTTTGTTTTATTATTTTGTTGTTGAGTATTTTGTTCGTGCATTCAAGTAGAATGGCCGATCATCCTTGTGTGAAATTGCTTTATCCTAGCTGAACCATGGAAAAAGTCAAATGAAATTAACGCTTGTGCGCTGAACAATGTAGTTGTTTTTAATGCTATTGATTTCTTGCGGCTGTTGGCGGGTTGTTGTTTGTTTAACTTGTTGAAAAATAGTGTTTTTGTATTGCTTGTTCAAGTGTGTCCGACTTGGCGGCATGTTGGCCCGCGGCTGGATTTTCTTCGTACAAGTTTCAGTTTTGGGATTTCAAGTAATTGAGAATGATTATTGTTTAAAATGGTTTTAAGGCGTCGATCAAGGAATTTATTGCGGGATGTATTGGCTGAAAAAGTGGTTGTTAACGATACGGTTTGACTACATGCAGGACAAGTTGTTGACATTGTGCGGTAATATAGGATGTAAGTTAAGCAGTGACGCAAATGTAGTATTATTTGCATTTACATGTTTATGCTTTTGGCGTCGGACTTTGCTTTAAAGAATGGGGTAAACCATTCTTTTGGTTCACGGCCAAAAAAGGCTTTGAGCGTTGGCTTGGCAAGGCGGCTGGTTCTGGCTTAGACTGGAAGTTTTAAAAACGATATCTACTATGAGGCCTAATCATGAACATGCCCCTGCTAAAGGAAGCCGCGGACGGTTTGCCGCGTTGCCGCTGGTGCGAGGATGCGCCGGAGTTTTTGGCTTATCACGACCGGGAATGGGGATTTCCGGTGGCGGATGATTTTCGGTTGTTCGAGAAGCTGTGTTTGGAGGGGTTTCAGGCCGGGCTAAGTTGGCGAACCATCTTGGTGAAGCGCGAAAATTTCCGCGCCGCGTTTCAGGGCTTCGATTTTAACCGGGTGGCGGGCTTTGACGAGCGGGATGTTGAGCGTTTGCTGGCCAATCCGGGGATTGTGCGGCATCGGGGTAAAATCGAGGCGGTGATCAATAACGCGAAACGGGCGCGGGAATTGGTTGCCGCCGAGGGTTCGCTGGCGCGTTATATTTGGCGCTTCGAGCCGGGGCCGGAGGCGTTGGCCGCGCCGTTAAGCGCTAGTTTTTCCGAGGTTTCCAAGGCCTTGTCCAAGGATCTTAAAAAACGCGGTTGGGCGTTTGTCGGTCCGACTACGGCTTATGCGTTTATGCAGGCGATGGGCTTGATAAACGATCACGCCGAGGGGTGCGTGGTTCGTCAGCGGGTGGCCGAGGCTAGGCTTGGGTTCGAGCGGCCTTAGTTAAGTAAGCCGGGATCAATGCGTTTATTGCGCAAGAGCTTGTAGGTAACCTGTCGTCCTCGACCGCCAAGTCCTTAGTCGGTTGGCGGGCGTACTGTAAGCAGGGTTGAACAATTCAATTACTGAGGGTTTGGCCCGCGGGAAAGCGCGTCGGGAGTGTAGAAAGCTTAGGAGGCCGAATGGGTAGCCTAATTTTCAAAAACGTCCACGCCTTGCGGGATGCTGAAATTGAATATGTCGTTGTTCAGTTTGCCGTTGGTTTTGATGTTGCTGAAGTAGATGCGGGTGAGTTGACCGAAGTTGTCGCTAAGTTCCATGCCGGAGAGTTGGCCTTTTTCCAGGCCGATTAAGATGTATTTGAAGCCGCTTTCCTGGTCTTTGGGCAGGAGTTTGAGCCAGCTGAGGTCGCCTTCGCGGTCTTGGGCTTCTAGGGTGAATTTTTGTTCGAGTTCGACTTGGCCGGTCAGTAATAGGGCTGGGGTGGCGCCGAGCGAGTCGTCTAAATTTTTGACGGTGACTTGGGCCAGATCGGCGTCATAAAACCAGACTTTGCCGTTGTTGCTGACGATTTGTTGTACATAGGGCCGCAGGTAGTTCCAGCGGAATTTGCCGGGGCGGCTTAGGTAGAATTGTCCGCTGCTGGTTTTGCCGGGTGCGCCGGCGGCGTCGATGCTAACTTGGCGAAAATCCGCGGTGAAAGTGGCGCTGGCGCTGATAAAGCTTTTCAGTTGCTCGACCGGGCTGGGGTCGGCCTGGGCGGCTAGGATGAAAATAAGGTTCAGCAACAGGGATTTGATTAATAACATAGGTGTTCGATTTTAATTGTTTAGAAGGGGTTGCCAATGGTGGGCTCGCCGCGTTCGTCGGTGTCGGGGGCGGCATCGCCGCCGCATTCCGCGTATTCGCTGGGACCCGAGCCTTCGACATAGGGGTAGAGCATGGCGCCGGGGCAGTTTTCGCCGGTTAGGAGGCCGGTGGCCCCGTCTATCCATTTGAGTTCTACGTTGTCGGGCGGGGCCAGGGACACCGGTTTTCTGGAAATTTGGCGCATGGTTTCGGCCCAGATTTGCAAAGCGCCGCCGCCGCCGGTGAGGCCGGTGGGTTTGTTGTCGTCGCGGCCGATCCAGACCACGGCCAGGTAGTCGCCGCTGAAACCGGCGAACCAGCTGTCGCGCAGTTGGTTGGTGGTGCCGGTTTTGCCGACCAGGGCCATGTTTTGCGGCAGGTAGTTGTAGGCGGAGTGGCCGGTGCCGGAGCGCATGACTTCTTGCATGATGGTGTTGGTGATGTAGGCCGCCGCCGGGTCTACCGCTTGCCGCACGGTCAGGGGATAGCTTTGCAGGGCTTTGCCGTCGGCGTCGTTGACGGCGCGGATGCAGCGGAGCGGGGTGGCGTAGCCGTCGCCGGCCAGGGTTTGGTAGACTTGGGTGACTTCCAGCGGCGTGAGGGGGGAGGCGCCGAGCAGGAATGAAGGAAAGAGTTCGACTTGGCGTTGCGCGCCCATTTCTTTTAGCGTGTTGGCGATGCGTTGCAGGCCGATATCCATGCCGATGCGCACGGTGGCCATGTTGTAGGAGTGGGCTAGCGCGGTGTGCAGAAAGACTTGGCCGTGTTCGTGGTTGTCGAAATTTTTCGGCGTCCAGGTTTTGCCGGGCTCGGCTTCGATTTCCATTTCGGTGTCGCTGACCGGGGTAGTGATGGTATAGCGATCCGGGTATTCGAGGGCGGTGAGGTAGATAATCGGCTTGATGAGGGAGCCTATGGGGCGCACCGCGTCCAGGGCGCGGTTGAAGCCTCCGGCCCCGGCGTTTTTGCCGCCGGTGAGGGCGACGATTTCGCCGGTGTCGCGGCGGGTGATGATGGCGGCGCTTTCTAGGTCTTCGATTTTGACGCTTTTTTCAAGTTGCTTGAGTTTGAGGTTTTGCGCTTGCTCCAGGGTGTCTTGGATGGTGGTGTCTAGGGTGGTGACAATGCGCAGGCCTTCAGAGGTTAGGTCTTCTTCCTTGTATTCTTGTTTGAGTTGACGTTTGACTAGATCGATAAAATCGGGGTAGCGGTTGGCCGAGCGGTGGGTGATGGCGGCGACGTTTAGCGGGGTTTTTTGCGCTTCCTTGGATTGTTGTTCGTTTATATAGCCTGCATCGCGCATGGATTGCAACACCAGGTTGCGCCGTTCCAGCGCTCGCTCGGGGTTTTTTCGCGGGTCGTAGTAAGATGGGCCGCGCACTAGGGCGACTAGTGTGGCGGTTTGCGGCAGGCTGAGGTTTTTTAGCGATTGGCCGAAATAGAATTCGCTGGCTAAGCCGAAGCCGTGCACGGCGCTGGCTCCGTCCTGGCCGAGGAAGATTTCGTTTAGATAGGCTTCCAGGATTTCGTTTTTGCTATAGCGGTATTCCAAGATGAACGACATCAGGGCTTCGTTGATTTTGCGGGTCAGGCTGCGTTCGGAGGTCAGAAAGAAGTTTTTGACCAGTTGCTGGGTAATCGTGCTGCCGCCCTGCACCATGCCGCCGGCGCGCAGGTCGGCCCATATGGCGCGCAGGATGCCTTTGGGGGATACGCCGAAGTGGTTGTAGAAATCGCGATCCTCGGTTGAGAACAAGCCTTGCAGTAAACTGGGCGGAGCTTCGTCTAGTTTGATCAGGATGCGGTCTTCCTTGCGTAGCGGATAGAAGCTGCCGATTTGCACCGGGTCGAGGCGGACGATGGCGATGTCGCCGCCGTTTTCCATGCTGAAAATGCCGTTGATGGCGTTGTTGGAGAAGCTGATGTTGATTTTTTGGCTGTTTTGCTGAATGTCGCCAAAGTTGAACGCGCGAGTTTTGACGAAGGCTTGGCTGCCTTTGAGGTAGTAGGAGCCTTCGCCTTCCAGATTCATGTCTTGCCGGTAGTGCAGTTGCAATAGCAGGTCTTCAAAGCTTTTGCTGTTCAGCGGTGCGCCGCTGTAGAGTTCCGCCGGGTTGGCGTAGACCCGCGCCGGGATGGACCAGCGTTTGCCCTCAAATTGTTCGCGCACGGTGTAGTCGAGGTAGCCCATGTAGGAGAACAGGGCGAAGCCGCCGATCAGGACGAGCGGAATGAGAGGTATAAGTAGCGTTTTCAGCCAGGAGAATGAGGGCTTGGGTTTGCGGCGGGTTCTGATTAGGCTGGTTCTGCGGGGTCTTCTGGCCATTAAGTTGCGGTTGCGGGCTGCGGGATGGTGGTAATCTGTCTCAAGCGGGTTGGACGCAGGTTAATTATAGCAGTTTATGCGCAGGGAAATTAGGCGCTTGCCGACGGCGGGCCTTGCGAGGGGGTAAAGCCGTCGGCCCCGGTTTCGCCTTTTCGCGGAGCCGCCTCCCAAGGCGCGTTGGAAGGCGGTTCCGCAAGCTTGCGGGTAGACTAGACTAGTCTAAAATCGCCGAGCGTGAGCGCGCTCGGATGTTGAATGGCGCCGATGATGGCTATTTCGGCGGCCGTACCGTGAGAGCCTTGGGCGGAGTAGTACAAGCCGCCGTTATGGGCGTTGTAGAACAGATAATCGCTAGGGCCGGTCGCGGCGGCGCTATTGCTGAAGTTGCCCGCGTCGATGGAATGGCTGGCGGCGAATGCGGTGAATACTGATTTGTTCAATTCCAGTTGCTGGGTATTTTCGATGAAGTTGTTGACCAGTTCAATGGCTTTTGGGCTCAATGCGGATGCATGGACGATGCCCGAGGCGGGCGCGGTTTGGATGGAGATCAGCGTTCCGCCGGAACCGTCGCCGGCGGCGGTAAAACTGAGGCCGCTATTGGTTCCAAGCAAGCCGATGGTGTCTACCAGCGCGCCGGCGCTGGTGATGAGCAATTGATTATGATTGTTCAGCGTGGCGGTGTCGGCGGTAATGCCCGCCAAGTCGATGAACGCGCCGCTGGCGACGGTGATGCCGTTGCTGTTGCCGTTTAGCACCAATTCGCCGCCGCTGGAGATGATGACGTCGCCGCCGTTGTTGATGGTCGGGTAGAGGGCCTCTCCTCCATTGCCTATGCTCAATACGCCTCCGTAATTGACGGTGTCTCCGTAAGCCGTCGCGCCGCTGCCTACGGTTTCCTGGCCGCCTTGGTAAATAAATGATGATATGCCGTGGCCGCCGGGGTTGATGGTTTCCACGCCGTTGGCGTTGACGGTGGTGTAGTAAGCGCTCGCGCCGCCGCTAATGATTTCCGCGCCGCCGTTGTTGACCGCCGTGCCGGAGATGACGCCGCCGCTGGCCGCGGCGATGGCGGCTCCGCTATTGACCACGGTGGCGTAGGCGATGGCCCCGTTGGCGACAAGTTCTTGACCGCCGCTGTTCAGCGTGACGTTCGAGGTATAGGCGCCGTAGGTAGCGTATTCGGTTCCGCCGTTGATCTGGATGACGCCGCTGACGCCGGCGTAGCTATTGTAGGCGGCGCCGCCTGAGTTTACGGTCAACAAGCCGCCGCTGTAGACGATGCCGCCGCTGACCAGGCCGCCGCTGGAAACGATTTCCGCGCCGTAGACATTGGTGTTGCTTAGCACGCCGCCGTTGCCGACGGTTTCTAGGCCGCCGCTATATACCCAGTTGTTGGCGACGCGGCCGCCGCTGAGTATGGTTTCAGAGCCGCTAATATAGCTGCTGTTGACGAAACCGCCGCTGGATACGATGTCCGCGCCGCCCTGACGTACGGTCAGCGCATAGGCGTTGGCGCCGGGGACGATGGTTTCGGTCGCGCCGTTATTGATGATGGCGGAAACGGTGGCCGCGCCGCTGGTTAATACCTCGGAACCGCCGCTGTTGACGGTCGTATACCAGGCGGCGCCGCCGCTGTTTACGGTTTCCAGGCCGCCGTTATTGATTATGGTACTGGAGGCTACGCCGCCGTTGCTAATGACTTCCTGGCCGCCGCTGTTCAGCGTGACCTGGTTCGCGCCGCCGGAGCTTACCAGCTCCACGCCCCCGCTGCTGACTTGGATGCCGTTATAGTATTGGGCGTAACTGTTGATGGCCAGACCGCCGCTAAGTATGATTTGCTGGCCGCCATTGTAGAGGCTGCAGCCGCTAACCGTTCCGCCGGCGGAAATGGTTTCGATACCGTAAACATAGCTGCCGCTGACCACGCCGCCGCTAACGATCTGATCACTGCCGCCGCTATAAACTATATTGCTGACCACCACGCCGCCGTTGACGGTTTCGGTTCCGAATACGTTATTGCTGACTACGTAGCCGCCGCTGGTGATGTTTTCCGCGCCGCGGATGGTGATGTTATAGACATAAACGCCTTTACCGATAGTTTCCGTGGCGCCTTGGTTAATGGCGGCGTAATAGGAAGCGCCGCCGCTGCTGATATTTTCCTTGCCGCCGCTGTTCACGGCGGTGTAGTAAGCCGCGCCGCCGCTCAATATGTTTTCCACGCTAGCGCCGTTAAGAACGGTGTAGTAGGCGGCTCCGCCACTAATGGTTTCAACGCCGTTGTAAAGCGTGACGTTGGAGGCGGTGTAGCCGGAATTGATTTGTTCGCCGCCGCCGCTCACGATGATGCCGTTGGGAACATCACTGCCTGCGTTGACCGCAAGTCCGCCGGAGTATACGGTCAAGTGTCCGCCATTGAGGACGTGGATATTACTGGCGACGGCTCCGGAGTTAACGTTTTCGGCGCCGTAGACGCTGTTCCCTGACACGTAACCGCCGCCGGAGATGTTTTCAATGCCGCCGCTGCCTATGGTGTTGGCGGATGCGACGGCTCCGCCAAACACATTTTGCGTGCCGCCGATGTAGCTGCCGACGACGGAGCCGCCGGCGGAGATAATGTCGGTGGCGCCCAGTGCGATGTTAAGAGAGGATGCGACGCCACCGGACAGTATGGTTTCCCTGGCGCCGCTATTCAGGTAGGCGCTGATGGTGGCGCCGCTGCTGTTGACGATTTCGCTGCCGCCGCTGTAGATGGCGGCGTACCAAGACGCGCCGCCGCTGGAAAGGGTCTCGATGCCGCCGTTGTTGACGACAGTGTTGTAGTCTTTCGCCGCGTTGTTTACCGTTAGGTTGCCGCCGCTGTTGATGGTGACGTTGGAAACCACCGCGCCGTAGGTGGTTTGTTCGGTTCCGCCGTTGAGATTGATGCCGCCGCTGATCAGCGAGTTGCCGTTGATGAGCAGTCCGCCGGAGAGTACGTTCAAGACACCGCCGTTATAAACGGTTGCGCCCCTGACGACGCCGCCGCTGGAAATGGTTTCATTGCCGTAGATGGTGGTGTTGCTCAAAATTCCGCCGGCCGCGACCGTTTCCGAGCCGCCGTAATAAACTTGGTTATTGGCGACCACGCCGCCGCTGAGTATGGTTTCTGATCCGGCGATGATGCTACTGTATACATATCCGCCGCTGGAAACGGTTTCCGCCGCTCCTTGGTGGATGGTGATATTGGACGCGACCGCGCCCGCGGCCACGGTTTCGGAGGCTCCGAAGTTGATGGAGGCGGAAATGCTCGCGCCGCCGCTGCCCACGTTTTCCGCGCCGCCGCTGTTGACCGCGGTGTAATAAGCGACGCCGCCGGAACCGATATTTTCCGCGCCGCCGTTATTGACGATGGTGTAGCTGGCGCTGGCGTTTTGGCCGACGGTTTCGGTTCCGCCGCTGTTGACGGTTACGTTGTAGGCGGTCCCGAAAAAGGCTTTTTCCACGCCGCCGGCGCTGATTTGCACGCCGCCGCTGATCGCGCCGTAGGTGTTGATCGCCAGGCCGCCGCTGGATACGATTTGCAAGCCGCCGTTGCTGACCGTGCTGCCGCTAACCACGCCGCCATTGGAAACCGTTTCCAGTCCGTATACGGTGCTGGCGCTCAATACGCCGCCGCTGGAGACGATTTCCGTGCCGCCGCTGTAAACGGCGTGGTTGTAAACCAGGCCGCCGCTGGAGATGGTTTCGGAGCCGCTGTTGTAACTGCCGCTGATGTAACCGCCCGCGGAGACGATGACCGAACCGCCGGGATTGATGGTCAGGGAGTTAGCCGTGGCGCCGTTTTTCAGAATTTCGGTGGCGCCATAATTTATGACCGGGTAATAACTGACGCCGCCGCTATTGATGTTTTCGCGTCCGCCGCTAAACACTTGGGTATACCAAGCCGCGCCGCCGCTGTTGATGATTTCTTGCCCACCGTTATTGATGGCGGTGTAGTAATAGTTGGTGTGGCTATTGATGGTTTCCACACCGCCGGCATTCAGGGTGTTGCCCGAAGTGCTGGAACTGATTCCGGAGGTGACGAAGCCGATGGTCAATAGGGAGCCTCCGGCGCCGTCCGCTTGGTCGCTGACCGTGTAAATTCCTTTTTGCGCGCTCAAGCTTAGGGTTTCCAGGGTCGCGCCGGCTTTGGAGATCACGATTTGGTTGTTGGCGGTGTTGATGCTGGCCGAAGTCACCCCGACGCCGAGCAAATCGATTTTTGCGCCGCCATTGATGGTGAGGGTATTGCTCGCGCCGCCGGAATTCAACACCAGTTCGCCGCCGGAACTGATGGTGGTATTGGTGGTGACGCCGCCGCTGGCGACGGTTTCCACGCCGCCGTTGCCAATGATGGCTGCATAGGCAGTGGCGCCGCTGCCTACGTTTTCCGCGCCGCCGCTGAGCAGCGTGACGTTGGAAGTGTAATTGCCGCTGGTGGCTTGTTCCAAACCGCCGGCGCTGACCAAAACGCCGTTGATGTCGTCCGCCACGCTGTTCTGGGCGCTGCCGCCGGAGAGTATGATTTGCTCGCCGCCGTTGTAGATGTGGCTGCCGCTGACCGTTCCGCCGGAGGAAATGGTTTCCGTGCCGTAAATATAGCTGCCGCTGACCACGCCGCCGCTGGAAACGATGTCGCTGCCGCCGCTGTAAACGAAATTGCTGACGATTAAGCCGCCGCTGGCGATTTTTTCGCTGCCGTAGTCGCTGGCGCTAAAAACATAGCCGCCGCTGGAAACCGTCAGAGCGCCGCCTTGATTGATTCCCGCGCTGTTGGCTATGGCCCCGGCGGAAATGGTTTCACTGGCCCCGGAATAGATTGCGTCATAATAGCTGATGCCGCCGCTGTTGATGTTTTCATTGCCGCCGACGTATACGGCGGTGTATCTGGCGACGCCGCCGCTGCTGACGATTTCGGAACCGCCGGAACTGACGATGGTGTTATAGGCGGTCGCGCCGCTGCCGACAATTTCCTGACCGGCGCTAAGAATGACGACGTTGGAGGCGTAATTGCCGTTGGTGATTTGTTCGGTTCCGCCGCTGAGTAGGACGCCGCCGATATTATTGGCGTAACTGTTGATGACTAGACCGCCATTGCTGACGATTTGCTGTCCGCCGCTGAAAACAATGCTGCCGCTGACGATGCCGCCGCTGGAAATGGTTTCGACGCCGCCGGAAATATAGCTGTTGCTGATGACGCCGCCGGAGCTGACGGATTCTACGCCGCCGGTGTAGACTGTGTTGTTGATGATCAGTGCGCCGTTTTGCACGCTTTCCGCGCCATGGTTGTAGCTGCCGCTGACATAGCCGCCGCTGGTGACGGCGTCTTTAGCGCCGAGCCGCAGGGTGAGGGTGTATATATTGGCTCCGGCGCTGGTGTTTTCGACCGCGCCGGGATTGAGTAACAGGTTGCTGACCACGCCGCCGCTTAGCAGGGTTTGCAGGCCGCCGCTGTTGATGGTCGTGGCGCTGACGTAACCGCCGCTGGAAACGATTTCGGTTCCGCCGCTGTTGACGATGTCTTGGTAAGCGGCCGCGCCTTTGCTAATTTGTATTTGGCCGCCGCCGTTAATGGTGACGTTGGAGGCGTAAGAGCCGCTGCTGACTTGTTCGACGCCGCCGTTTAACTGGATGCCGCCGCTCAGGTTGGCGTAGCTGTTGATAACCAGGCCGCCGCTCAATGCCGTTTGCACGCCGCCGCTGGAGACGACGTCGCCGCTGACTAGGCCGCCGCTGGAAATGGTTTCCGTGCCGAAAATGGTGCTGCCGCTGATCGCGCCGCCGTTGCTTACGGTTTCAACCCCGCCGCTGTAAACGGTATTGCCGATCACCACGCCGGAGGATAGAACGGTTTCCGTGCCGCCGACCGCGTCGCCGTTGACGACGCCGCCGCTGGATACGGTGTCGGTCGCGCCAAAGCGGATGTTCAGGCTGTAAGCCTTGGCTCCGGCGGAGATGGTTTCGTTGGCGCCTGAATTGATGACCGCCGAATAGCTCGCGCCACTGCTGTTGATTTGCTCGACGCCGCCGGAATTGACCGTGGTGTACCAGGCCGCGCCGCCGCTGTTGATGATTTCCAGGCCGCCGCTGTTGACGACGTCGTAATAGGCCGCCGTCCCGCTGCCGATGATTTCTTGGCCGCCGCCATTGATGGTGACGTTGGAGATGTTGCCGGCGGTGATTTGCTCGGTTCCGCCATTGAGTTGGATGCCGCCGCTGTAATAAGACGTTCCGTTGATCAACAAACCGCCGCTGAGTACGGTTTCTTGCCCGCCATTGGAAACGTAGCTGCCGCTGATTGCGCCGCCGGAGGAGACGGTTTCAACGCCTAATACCGTGTCGCCGCTGATGACGCCGCCGCTGGAAATGATTTCAACGCCGCCGCTGACCACGGCATGGTTGAAAATCTGGCCGCTGAGCAGGGTTTCCGCGCCGCTGACGGTGTCGCCGCTGACATAAGCGCCGTTGGCTACGGTGTCCGTGGCGCCTTGGCGGATGGTTAAATTATAGGCTTTGGCGCCATTGGGTATGATTTCGTTCGCGCCGAGTCCGATGACGCCATAACTAGTCACCGCGCCGCTGGCGAGGGTTTCGCCGCCGCCGCTATTGACCGTGGTGTATTGGACGGTCGCGCCGGTATTGACGGTTTCCACGCCGCCGCTGTTGACGATGGTGAAGTAGGCGACGCCGCCGCTGGAGATGGTTTCGGTTCCGCCGTTTAGGGTTACGTTTGAGGCATAGGCGCCGCTAGTCACTTGCTCGCCGCCGCCGTTGATTAGAATGCCGCCGCTATTGCTGGCGTAACTGTTGATGACTAGACCGCCGCTGAGTACGATTTGCTCGCCGCCGTTGGAGACCACGCTACCGCTCACCAGTCCGCCGCTGGAAATGACCTCGACGCCGCTAATATTACTGCCGCTGATTATGCCGCCGCTGGATACGGTTTCGGAGCCGCCGCTCAACACTTGGTTATTGATGACGATCCCGCTATTCAGTACGGTTTCCGCGCCGGCAATATAGTTTGCGCTAATAAGACCGCCGCTGGAAACGGTGTCGCTGGCGATTTGGTGTACGTTCAGGCTATAGGCTTTGGCGCCGGCGGAGAGGGTTTCGGCGGCTCCGCTGTTGATCACGGCGGAATTGGTAACGCCGCCGCTGCTGACGATTTCCACGCCGCCGCTGTTGACGGTGGTGTACCAGGAATTGCCGCCGCTGAGCACGTATTTGGTTCCGCCGCTGTTGACGATGTTGTAGTAGGCGTTGCCTCCGCTGCTGATGGTTTCCACGCCGCCATTGTTGATGATGACGTTGGAGGCGACGTTACCGGGAGTGACTTGTTCCGCGCCGCCGTTAATCAGGACTCCGCCGCTACTGACGGCGATGCTGTTTTGGGCGACGCCGCCGTTGAGGACGATTTGCGTACCCCAGCCGGAGATGTAACTGCCGTTGACCAGGCCGCCGCTGGAAATGGTTTCGGTTCCCAGCACCGTGCTGCCGCTGATGGCGCCGCCGCTGGAAACGATTTCGAGGCCGCCGCTCAAGACTTGGTTGTTGAACACCACGCCGCCGTTGAGTACGGTTTCCGTGCCGGCGACGTGGTTGCCGCTGACATAGCCGCCGCTGGATACGGTTTCACTGGCTCCGGATAATATATTGATGCCGAAGACCTTGACTTCGGCGGACACATTTTCCGTCGCGCCGCTGTTGATGGAAGCGGAATTGGTCACGCCGCCGCTGCCGACGGTTTCCACGCCGCCGCTGTATACGGTGGTGTACCAGGAATTGCCGCCGCTGAGCACGATTTCCGTTCCGCCGCTGTTGACGATAGTATAGTAAGCGTTGCCGCCGCTGCTAATGGTTTCCACGCCGCCGCTGTTGATGGTGACGTTGGAGACGCTGGCGCCTTGAGGGACAAATTCCGCGCCTCCATTAAGCTGTACTCCGCCGCTCGACACGGCGGTGGCGTAGGTGGCGATGCCGCCGGCGGATATGATTTCCAATCCGCCGCTGGAGACGGTGACGCCGCTGACCGAACCGCCGCTGGAGACGATTTCATTGCCGAATACCGTGCTGTTGCTCACCGAGCCGCCGCTAGTAACGAGTTCCAGACCGCCCGGCAGCACGACATTGCCGCTGACGCCGCCGCCCTTTAATACGGTTTCCGTGCCGCCGATACTGGTGTTACTGATAACCGCGCCGCTGGAGACCGCGTCGCTGCCGCCGGCATTTACCGTCAGTCCGATGACCTTTGCCCCGGAAACAAATGTTTCGCTGCCGCCATTATTGATAGTGGCGTAATATTGGCCGCCGCCGTTGTTCAAGACAATTGCGCCGCCGCTGTTGAGCGTGGTGTAATAGGCCGCGCCGCCGCTACTAATGGTTTCGACGCCGCCGCTGTTGATGCTGACGTTGGAGCCGTTGAAACCGCTGGTTACTTGTTCCTGGCCGCCGCTTAATTGGACGCCGCCACTGGAGTAGGCGTAACTGTCTATGCCAAGGCCGCCCGAGGATACTATTTCCACGCCGCCGCTTAACACGATGGTGTGACTGGCCGCGCCGCCGCTAAATACGATGAGCGTGTCGCCGCTGGACACGGTGTAGCCGGATAGGGTGGCGCCGGAGCCGACGTCCAAGCCGAAGAGGTTGGCGCCGCCGGAGAGGGTGATGCCGTCTATGATCAAGGGGCTGGCGGCCGCGTTAATAGTGCCGGCGGAAATCGTCAGGCCGTTGATGCCGCCGCCGCTGCTGACTACGCCGCCGCTGACGGTGGCGCCCGAGATTATGGTAAACAGGCCGCCGTTAGCTACGTTGGTGTTGCTGGCGTTACCCCCGGAGGAGACAATTTCCTGGCCGCCGCTCAAAATGGTGATGTTAACCGCGCTGGCGCCCTTATCCACCACCAGCGTGGAGCCGCTGCTGACGGTGAAGCCGCTAATAGAAGAGCCGGACGTGACTTCCAGGCCGACATTCGCGCCGCTGAAGAGGGTGGCCCCATCTATGACATAGCTCGCGCCGGCGGCGTTGACGCCGCCGCCGCTGAGCACCAGCCCTTCGAGCGTGGCGCCGCTATTTACCGCGCCGCCGCTGTATTTGCCGCCGGACAGGATGTCGGCTAGCCCGCCGGCGCTGAGGATGGTTCCGGAAACCACGCCGCCGCTGGAAATAATTTCGATGCCGCCGCTCAGCACTTTAGAACCGCTGGCCGAGCCGAGTACGGTTTCTACTCCGCCGCTGCTGACGATATCGCCGTTGGCGACGCCGCCGCCGTCCACGGTAATGTAAGCGCCGCTGTTGACGCTGAAGCCGCTGATTTTAGCGCCTGACGCTACTTCCAGGCCAATGGCGGCTCCGCTGAATATAGTAATTCCATCCAGTACATAGCTAGGGTTGGCGGCTGATACGCTACCGGAGGATAATAGCAGCCCGTCCAAGGTTCCGCCGCTGAGCACCGCGCCGCCGCTGATGATCGCGCCGCTGTCCAATTGCAGCACGCCGCCGCTGCTGACGGTAACCGAGCTGATGGTCGCGCCGCTGAAGGCTTCCGCGTAGCCGCCTGAGTTTATGATCAGGCCTTTGGCCAGGCCGCCGCCGTAAATGTCGGCCACGCCGCCGTGGTTGACGGCGGTAGCGCTGGCGACGCCGCCGCTGCCGACGTATTCCACGCCGAATGCGCCGATGCTTGCGCCGCTGGCGAGGCCGTAAACGTATTCGGAACCGGTATTGACTATGTCACCGGTAGTCGAGCCGAGCTTGTCTATGGTAATGGAGGTGGTGGCGTCGTTAAGCGTGAATCCGGAAATACCGGCTCCGGCGCCGACTTCCAGGCTGACCAGCGCTCCGGTGGCGATGGTTATGCCGTCCACTACGTAATTATTCGCGCCTACCGTTACGGCGCCGTTGCTGAGTAATAGCCCGGCGGCTATGCCGCCGGCGGCGATGGAGCCGCCGCTGACCGCGGCGCCGGTTTCAAAATTGACCGCGCCGCCGTTAGCTATGCTCAAGCCGCTGACCACGCCGCCGCTTTGCACTTCCAATACGCCGCCGCTATTGATCGTCGGGGCTGTTGAGAGGCCGCCGGAGGTGACGTATTCTGTTCCGCCGCTGTTAATGACGGAGCCGCTGGCCTTGCCGCCGACGAATTCCGCGCCGCCGCTGTTAATGGCGTCATTAAATGCACTGCCCCCGGCGTCGATGGTTAAGTCGCTTTTTTGATTGGCGGCGATGAATCCGGAGAGGGTGGCCCCGGCCGCCACTTCCAGTTGTATGTTAGCGCCGCTGAGGATGTTGACGCCGCTGATGGTCAGATTGCCGTTGGCGGCGGATGTCGTGCCAGTGCTCAGTACCAGTCCGGTTACGGTGGCGCCGGAATTGATCGTGCCGCCGGTAAGGGAGGCTCCGCGGGCCAAATCGACTTCGCCGCCGCTGCTGATGACGGCGTTTTGCAGGGAACCGCCGCTGGCGACTAGGTCGACGCCGCCGCTGTTTACCAGCGTGCCGCTGGCGACGCCGCCTTTTTTTACGTATTCCGCGCCGTTGAGGCCAACGACGGTGCCAAGGGCGCTGCCGTAGACGTACTCGCCGCCGTAACTAACCTGAGTACCGCTGGTGGTTCCTCCGCTATCCACGGTTTCCGTTTGGTCGCCGAGGAGTGTGAATGAGGATAAGCTGGCTCCGGAACCTACTTCAAGACCGACAATGGCCCCGGCCTGAATGGAGATGTTATTGATGCCGAAAACGCCGGTGGCGGTAACTTGAGCTCCGTTGGACAGCACCAAGCCGGTAATAATGCCGCCGCTCAGGACAGTGACGGAGTTGACTAGGCCGCCGTTGGCGATATCAAGCTCGCCGCCCGATGAAACCAGGCCTTGGGTAAGGGAGCCGCCGCTGGCGATTTCGATAAAGGTTCCAGGGTTGGCGATGGCGCCGATGGCTTGTCCGCCGCTTTCAATTTGTTCTACGCCGCCGGTGTTTAACGTCGTTTGGTTAGCTGAACCATAGACAAATTCAGTGCCGACGGCGATTTGGGCGTTATTGGCGCTGCCGCCTGAGTCTATGCTGAGGTTGGTTTGCACACTGCTGGTACTGAAACCGTTGATGCTGGCGCCGGAAGCGACTTCCAGGCCGACATTGGCTCCGCTTTGGATGCTGACGCCATTGATTTGGTAATTACTTGCGCCTACGGTAACGGAGCCGCTGCTGAGTATCAGGCCGGTAATAGTGGCTCCGGCGGCGACTTGGCCTTTGTTGACGCCGGCGCCGGGGCTTAAATCAATTTCGCCGCCGGAAGCTACGCTAAAATTGCTGATTGAGCCGCCGCTGGTCACGGTTTCCACGCCGCCGCTATTGATGATGGTTCCGGTCGCGACGCCGCCGCTTTCGACGGTTTCGTTGCCGCCATTGTTGACGATATTGCCGGATGCTTGGCCGTATAGATATTCTTGGCCATTGATGAAGGCGCTGGTTACCGTTCCGCCGTTGTCCACGGTCAGGGTTTCCGAGCCCGTGTTGACGAATCCGGATATGGCTGCTCCGGTAGCGACTTCCAATCCGATATTGGCTCCGCTTTGGATGGTCAGCCCGCTGATTTGGTAACTGTTTCCAACCGACACGGAACCGGTGGATAGTACTAGGCCGTTGAGCGTCGCGCCGCTGGCGACGGTTCCGGCGCTGATCGCGCCGCCGCTCAGGACGTCGACTTCGCCACCCGAATTAATGGTGATGTTTGTCGCCTTGCCGCCGCTGTAGACATAGGCGATGTCGCCATTATTGATAACCAGGCCGGTGCTGGTTTGTCCGGATGAAACGATATAAGTACTCATCTGTTGTACTCCTTGTTTGTTATATATTCGTCGTAAAGGGACAAGTTCATCCCTGGGTGTCTGGTTTTCTACTCGGGCGGTATCTTCCGGTCAAGTTAGGTTGGGCCGGCGGTTTGTTTTCTCATGAGCGGCGGCTGCCGTATGAGATCACTCGCCCGCCTAGCAGGACCAGAGCAAAACCGAACAACGCGCTAGCTATTTTGTTTGCGTGGTAGCGCCATTGTTTTTCATTACCGTTAACCCGGTAGTGAAATGAATTCTCTTGTTTTTGCAGGCGGTTTCCTTCCGCCAGTTCTTCCTTGGGAATTTCGTCGCCTAAAGGAACGAATTCTTTCTTGCGCTGTTGGGCGTCCATGACTAGCCAGTGTGTGTCGCAACGGTTGTGCAACGGTTCCTCGCAATCCCGGTAGCTGCCTTGCACCGCAAAGTCGAAACTGAGTCTGTAAAAGTGCCAGCTGATATACACCGATAGGCCTATCGACACGACGCCAAATAATAGGCAAAAAGCGCCGAAGGCCAAGCGGTAAATTTTAGGCATTAGTAACCGTAACCACCATAAGCGTTGATGATGGCATTGTTCAGGTTGTTCAAGTCGTTGAAGATATTTCCGGATTGGTTAACGATCGTGTTGGTGACCGTGACCGAGCCGCCGACGCCGGGGGTGCCGACGCCAAAGGTAAAGCCGCCGCCGAAATTTTGCGGTTTGTTCGGATCGATGAATCCATCGACCGAACCGGCGAGACCGTCGGCCCCGCCGCCGATGCTGCCGTTTACAAAGGGTCCGCCAAAATCGGAGATAGTGGTGGTTTCGTTGCCTACGGAGCCCATGAAGCCAACGCTGATGCCAAGATTGGCGCCCGGCGTGACGAAACCGCCGCCGCCGGTGCTATAAGTGCCGTAATTGCCGGAGCTGTCGATAATGAAGCCGCCGCCGCAGTTTAAGCCTAGCCAATAGCCCACTGAACCGGAAAAGCCGACGTTCAGCGTCCATAATCCGGTAGGGTCCGTGAATGACACCGGATTAACCTTGGCGTAGCTGTAAAGATTGCCCACTTTTTCTCCCAGCGGGTCTCTGGCTAGCCAGCGCCCGGTCACCGGATCGTAGGGCCTGAATTGGGTCAGGTACAAGTTGGCGTTGGGTAAATAAAACTGGCCGGCGTAGCGGAAGTCGGTGCTGGCCGCGCCTTTGCTCCGCACCGGGTTGCCGTAAGGGTCGTAATCGTAGGATACCGACAGGGCCGCGGTTTTGCTGTCCACGGCGTCGCGCACCGAGCCTGCTTGGTCTGTGTTGTATACCAAGCCGGATGCGGTTTGCGCCAAGTATTCGCCTTCGGAGTAATAGCGGCGGATAACTTGGTCGTTGGCGTTGCGGCTTTGGCAAATGCGTTTGCCGCACCATAAATAACGAGTTTCCATTGAAGTCGAGCCGTTGATGAAGATCACTGCAATGCGGTGACCAAAACCGTCATAACGGAATTTGTAGCCGATTCCGGGTTGCGCCGGGATATTGATCTGCAGCAGGCGGTTTTCGGCGTCCCAAAGGTAGGTGCGCACGCCGTCGTTTAATAGATTGCCGTTGGCGTCGTAACTGAAGTTGTTTGCGCCGGCGGCGGTGATTTGGTTTAACTCGTTGACGCTCAAGTTGGTCGTGGCCGCGTTGGCGGTGATCTGGGTCAAGTTATCCGCGTTATCCAGGACATAGGCGTAATTGTCGCCAGTGGAGCTTTGGGCGCTTAATAGCCGGTTGTCGTTGTCGTAACCGTAGGTCCAGTTTTTTGCCGCCCAAGCGCTGCTGGCCGTGGCCGATTCGTTGATTTGGCTAATCAAGTAACCCGGCTCGGTTACCAGGCTGTAACCACGGCTGGCGCCGGTGTTGGCGATGGCGAGCAAACGCCGGTCATTTTGATTCACGTCGAATTGCCAGCTGTCGTTAATGCTGGCGCTGGTTAGGCCGGTGATTTGGTTGCTTTCGCCTAAATAACTCAGGTTGAAATTACCTAATGGGTTGTTATGGCCCACCAAGCGGCCTATGTCATCGTAAACTAGGGTTTCGGCGGCGGTATCCACGGTGCGGCTGTGTATCCGTCCCGCCGGGTCATATTGAAAGGCGACGGTATCGTTTAGGTATGGCCCGTCAACCTTGCTGACTTTTAAGGCTCCATTGACGCCGGTTTGCGCGTATTGATAGGTGGTGACGCCGTTGCCGTCTTTCATGATCGTGATTCTGGGGAACCATGGGTCGTAACTGAAAGCCACGTTCGGCGTTTTATTGACGCTATTGATGTAATTGATCTGGCTGATTCTGTTGTCTTTGGTGTAGGTGAAGCTTTTAACTTGATCCAGGCCATCCGTAATGGATTTTAAGCGGCGGGAGGTGTTTTCGTAGGTGAATTCCTGAAATTTTCCGTCCGGATAATGTTTGGCGGTAATTCTGCTTTCGATGTCCCGGCTCCAGCGGGTGACGTTGCCGTTGGGGTCGGTGACGCTGGCGACGGTTTGGTTCGGGTTGTAGCTATACAAGGTTTTGTGACCAAGTGGATCGATTTTTTCGATTAAATTCCGCACCGAGTCATATTTATATTGGGTTTGCCGGCCCTGGCGATCGGTTATCGCCGCCAAGTCCAGCTTGTTCCATTTTAAGGTTTCCGCGGTGCCGTCCGGATAGGCGATTTTGGTAATTCTATCCAGGTTGTCGTAATAATACTTGAGGGTGTAGCCTTCGGAGTCCGTGCGGCTGGCTACCCGGTTGTAGGCGTCGTAAGTCAGCGTCAGCTTTGTCTTGCCGTTGGCGTCGGTGATTTTCAGTAGGTTTCCGTGCGGGTCGTAACTGAAGGTGGTGGTTTCGTTAAGCGCGTCGGTCAATTGCGTTAATTGACCGGCGTTGTTGTAGGCGAAGGCGGTGGTTTGTCCAGACGCGTCGGTGTGGGTTAGCGGCTGGTGTTTGTTGTTAAATGTGTATTGACCGAGGGAAACCAGACCGCCGGCGGTTTGTTGCAGAATTTGCACGGGGTCTATTTGGTTTTGCGCGTAGACAATTTCGGTGACTCGACCGACCGGATCGGTGATGCTGGTTACCCGGCCCAGACTGTTATAGCTTTTTTGGGTCAGTTGGGTGGAGCCGTCGTCAAGCACGCGGCCCATGATGCTGGGTTGGTTGTAACTGCCGGATACGGCGGTGCCGAGGCCGCTGTTTGGCTGGCCGGGGTAATTGAACCAAATACGGTTCTCCAGCGGATATTTGATGCTTTCTACCGGGCTGGTGGTTTCTCCGGTGTTTTGCGCCCAATGCGTCCAATGTTTGTTGCGGGCTTGGGTATAGTTGCCGGCCGCGCGTTGATAGGCTGATTTGTCCCAGTAAAAGGTGTCTCTGCCGTTAAGAAAAACGTTGAACGGCGCTAGGATGCCTTGCGGCACGGTGGAGGCTGGGTCTGAATAGGGTATGCCCGGCGCTTGTTGCAGGAATTCCAGGCGCTCGGTGTAACCCAATGGGTCCGTGGCTTGCAGGTAACGTGATACGCCGGTGCCGCCGTATTGGAAGGTGGTGGTTCCGTAGGGGGTGGTCAGGCTGTTGATCAGCGAGGAGTTGTCGTATTGGAAACTCGATTGCAAGCCGTATACGTCGGTAATGCTGGATAGACGGCCTTGGTTGTCATAGGCGAGATGGGCGCTACGGCCGAAGGGGTCTGTGATTTGGGTGATCAGCAACGGCGATGCGCCGAGGCCGTAAGCGAAGCTGGTGACCCGGCCGGTGGCGTCGATCAAGGAGGTTAGGCGTAGCTGGTTGTCGTAGTTGAAGTTGACGGCGTTGCCTTGCGGATCGATCAATTGGGTCATGAACACTAGGCGGGAACCGGTGGTCGCGCCGTTGGATTGGGCGTACACTTCCACGCTGCCGTCTTGCAGCAGGCGTTTGTAGACGATAGGGTTGGCCGAACTTAGCACCAGAACGGATTGGTCGGTGGTTTCCGGAGTGAATTGGCCGTTAGCGCCGTTGTAGCCGCTGTAATTGACGAAACCGCCGCCGGCCACGTAGCGGGTGACGTTGGCGCCCGGTTGTCCCGGCGTGTCTTGAATATAGGTGAGCCAGTTCAGAGTCCATTTTTGGCTGACGTTAAAAAATCCAAAGTTGGCGGGTTGGCCGGCATCGCGCTGGTTATAGGTCAGCGTGGTGAACATGGATGGTCCGATGGCGGGCCGATAGCCGACCGGGCTGTCGGTTAAATTCAGGCTGACTACCATTTCGCTGAAGTTATAGCCGCACATGCCTAAGTTGCTAATGGCATTGCCTATGTTATTAATAGCGTTGCCGACGATGTCGCCAATTCCGCCGCAGGGCTTGGATTTGTCGTCGTTGGGCGTGGTGTTCCCCGGCGTGACGTCGGAGGTGTAGCCCATGCCATGCAAGGTGTCGGCCACGGCGAGGTTGATGGTTTCCCAGCCCGGTTGCAATTTTTTGGTGGGGACTAGATAGTAACCGCTGGCTTCTTGATCAATGGCGTCGCGACTGACCCATAGGTCTTCGCCGAAAATCGGGTCTTTGATGTGGTAACGACCGGCGTTTTCGCCTATGATGGCCGCGTAATGACTGACTTTCCAATGCACCACGGACGGTACGGGCACCGGCTCGGATGCGTCGCGCTTGATTAGGGTGTAGGGGAGTTTGGCTTGTTGCGCCAGTTTGCCGACTTCGGTCAGACTGAATCCGTTAGGTCCGGAACGGACCTGGTCTATGAATTCAACATCCTTGGCGCTAGCGCCTTGCGACAACAACAGGTTTTTTAATGCCATCGGCCCGCACAAATAGGCTATGCCGGGATTGTTGCGCATCACCCATAAGCCTTCGCGCGCTCCGGTGACGTCTTCGGTGGCCGGGCCGGATACCGGCCGGTCGCCCATTTCGGCGAACAGGGCTTGCAAGCGTTCGGCGTGGCCGATGCGGGCGTGCATGCGCATCAATTCTCCCAGCGCGCGGTCCACTAGGACCTTGGCGTGAGGCTCTGTCGCGTCCTTGCCCAAGCGCCAGGCGTTTTCCCAGGCGTCTATGGCGAGGGTGAAGCGACCGTCTTGGTAATAAGCGAGTCCCAGATTGGTTAACAAGGCGACTTGCCATACGGATTGCGGATGGCTATTCAAGAAGCCGGTGAGCGCCTGATAGTCGTCGGGACTGGTCCGGGTTCGGTATTGGCGTATGGCTTGCAACAAGTCGGCGTCTTCGCCGGGGGCGCTGGCGCCGGTTGGGAACAGGGGCTCTATGAATTGGGTGCGGGCCAGCAGGGCGAATTCGGCGGAATTTTCTTCAGCCGTCGCCGCTTGAGCCTGCGCGTCCGCCGGCTCATTCATGGCGTGGCACGGGGCCAAAAAAGCGATGAACAACATGAACAAAATGGGTTTTAAGCTTTGCATGACGACTCCATGGGGTGCTAGGTTTCCTAAGAATGGCCTAAATTTTGGCAGGGAACTTATCTGAATTTGCGTTTTTTGTCAATTTTTTATAAATGATGTATTTACCTTTGCAAAACTAAAGCGCTTCGCGATAAGTTCGTTCGTAACCGATATAGTGTAACCTGAATCCGTGTTACGAGTAGTTTAAGGGAGGTCATCCGAGTTTTCGGCTCGATTTTTAAAATATATCCTTCATCAATCAAAACTACAAACCCCCTTTATCAAGCCCTCAATCGCAAAAACGTATCGATTTTCTAGT
>CAIYSZ010000061.1 GCA_903928965.1 uncultured Pseudomonadota bacterium | reverse complement strand
TGGTTCAGAAAATCGTTCCACAAAACCTCGGCTATATCCGCCATCCCCATCGGGGCGCCGGGGTGACCCGAGTTGGCTTTTTGAACGGCGTCCATACTGAGGGCGCGTATGGCGTTCGCTAATTCTCGACGCGAAGGCATGTCTTAAGTCTCCATGTAATATAAAATCGTTCAACGGCGATAACGCCGTCCACTGTCATCCGAGGGATAAACCGCATCTGCCGCCGGAATCGGCAAAAATCGCCTCAAGCGGCAAATCTCCGCTTGCGGCAGACCGGTGCAAACAAACAAAAGGACGAGTGGCGACGCCAATCGTCCTTTAGGATTGATATGACTGAAATTCAGCTGTTTAAACAGCTAAATTAAGCAGCCGCGTCAACCAACTCGCGAATTTCGCGCGCGGCGTCGGCCGGGCTTGGCGCGCCGTAAATCGCGGCGCCCACCACGATGATGTTAGCGCCGGAGGCGACTACGCTTTGCACGGTGGCTTGTTTGATGCCGCCGGCCACGGAAATACGTACGTTCAAGCCCAAGGAAGCAACGTCTTTCAGGTCCGCGAATGGAGTTTGGCCGGCCGCTTGCGCGTCCAGACCGGTGTGGATGCCAACGATTTGCGCGCCCAGCGCCACGGATTCCTTGGCGATGTAAGCTTTGTCAGGCACGTTGATCAAGTCAACTTGAACTTCGGCCGCGTGTTTTTTAGCCGCTTTGATAACGCCGCCGATGGTAGCCAAGCCGGAAACGCCCAGTACGGTAACGATGTCAGCGCCGGCGGCGTAGAACGCGCCCGCTTCGTACTCGCCTGCGTCCATGGTTTTCAGGTCAACCAACAACAATTTGTCCGGGAAACGTTGTCTCAATTCCTTAACCAGGTTTACGCCGTTGTATTTGATGCACGGGGTGCCGATTTCGAAAATATCAACATAAGGGGCTACTTGGTCAGCCAACGCTACGGTTTGGTTGAAATCTAAGGAATCCAATGCGATTTGAATTAATGGTCTAGCCATGTTTAAGTGCTCCAATGATTACAGTTATAGTTATAAATTCGTCCGCCAACAATAAATACTGACCAAGCAGACCGGCAAAGCTCCACCCCTGCGTCGGCGAACATTAAAGACGAACTCCGGCAACTCTAAATCAGAAACCGGCAGTCTGTCAATGCATGCGCGATTGAAACTGCGGCTTAGGCAGCCGGGGCTTGCAGCGCCTTGAGACAATTATAGAATTTTTTTGCCATCCGTAGCGGTTTTTTATAAAAAAAGCCCCGCGGCGGCGGCGGCCCAAACCGCCGCTTGTCGAAGTAATCACCTCGCAGTGTCGGAATCCATACAATTTTAAAGGATTTGACCGCAAAAAAATAAGCGATTCTCCGGCGTAAAGCCTTGTCGCACGGGCGGAATAAACCTTTTTTCCCGTCTCCCGCAAAATTGGAGCGGTTCTTGCTTTCACTGTGATATTCATTCACCATTGCAAGGAACTTCCCATGTCTAATGCGGTTCTCTCAGAAATTCTAAGCGGCTTATATGACAACAGCGTAGTACCCTATCTGGGCCCCGGCGCATTATTCGATTCCGTCAGTCCCTTGACCGGCGCGCCGATTCCGGCGGACAGTGAAAGCCTGATCCTGGCCATGAACGGCGGCAAGCCGATGGCGCCGAAACTGATGTTTGAATTTCCGCGCGCGGCCATGAACCAGGAATTGAAACGCGGCCGCGCCTTCGTAACCCAGTTTTTGGACAATGTATACGGGCAAAGCCAATGGACCCGCTCATCGGTGCATAACTGGCTGGCGGAATGGAAGCCTAAATACGTCATCGACATCAACCGCGACACGCAGTTGCTCGACAGTTACGCCGACGAAGAACACACCCTGATCATGGGTCTGGCGCGCATCGTAGGCAGTGCGTTCCGCTACAAAATTTTCCATTACGACGGCGAAGCCTATTTCGAAATTTCATCCGAACAAGCGGACCTCAACCTACCGATACTGTTCAAACCCATGGGCGCGCCGAAACCGGAATCCAACTACATCGCCTCCGACGCCGACTATGTCGATTACATAACCGAACTCATGGGCGGTTTCGCCCTGCCCGGCTTTTTGAAGGAATACCGGCGCGGCAAGAAATACCTGTTACTCGGCCTGCCATTGAACCGCGATTCGGAACGCATGGTCATGAGCGACATTATTTACGGCGCGGACGAACCCAAGGGCTGGTTTCTGCGTAAAAACCCCACAGATAAAGAAAAACGCTTCAGCGAACGCATGGGCTTGCAATTAGTGGAAGCCGATTGCCAGGATTTTTTACAAGCCGTGACGAACAGCGTACCCGCGGCGGCCTAAACCACGGGCGGCGGCGCATCGCCGCCGCCGCTCGCGCGAATCCGTTCCGTCAAACCGCTGAATCGCTCCACGCGGCGTTGCGCGCAGGCCAAAAATACGTCCTTGCGCGCGGCAATGCGCAAGGTCTGTTTGGCCCGCGTCATGGCGGTATACAACAACTCCCTGCTCAACACCGGGTTTACCCGCTCCGGCAAACAAATCAAAACCTCGGCAAATTCCGAACCTTGGCTTTTGTGTATGGTCAACGCATAGGCGCTCACCGACTCAGCCAAGCGGGCCGGAGAAATTTTCCGATAAGCGCCGCCTTCCGCCTCAAAAAAAACCGCCAGACCCGCTCCATCCTGTCCGTCCGGCAAGCAAAGGCCAATATCGCCGTTAAACAAGCCCAAACTCGGATTATTCGCGGTAATCATCACCGGCCGCCCGGCATACCAAGCCCCCCCGGCCGCCGCAAAAGAGCGCAACAACCGATTCTCCAACCGGACGTTGATATCGGCCACCGAAAACGGCCCCCGTTGATTGGCGCACAATATCCTAAACGCATTAAACGCCTCAAAAATCTCCGCCAACGGCGCGTGGCGCAACAATAATTCATAATAAGGCCGGTAGCGGTTGGCCGCGTACTCCGCGACAGCATCAACGGCTTGCTCCGCCAACAGGCCGACAGCGCCATCCGCGCCGGCTTGCAATAAATCCCAAGCCGCAAGTCCGTCACCCTGATTCACGGCCTCGGCCAAGGCCTTGATGGGGCCTGGAAAACGGTAAGTCTTGCGCAAAATCAAGGTCCGCTCCGGCAAGCCGGCGCACAAATCCGCCAACACCGACCCCGCCTCGACCGAAGCCAATTGATCGCGGTCGCCCAACAAAATCAGGCGCGCATGCGGCGGCATGGCATCAACCAATTTACTCATCAACGCCAAATCCACCATTGAACACTCGTCCGCCACCACCACGTCGCACGGCAAGGGATTCTCGGCCCGATGCCTGAAATACGGCCCCGGCGGCAGCGGGCCCAACAAGCGGTGCAACGTCGTCGCCCGTTCCGGAATCCTCTCCAGCAAGGCCGCGCCGCACGGCAAACTCCGTTTGCCGCGGGCAATCGACTCGGCCAAACGCGCCGCCGCCTTGCCGGTCGGCGCGGCTAGGGCGATAGCCAACGGCTCGGCCGCGCATTCCTGCAACAAAGCCAGGATTCTGACCACGGTTGAAGTCTTGCCGGTGCCGGGCCCGCCGCAAATCAAGCTCACCCCTTGAACTAACGCCCGTTCCGCCGCCAAACGTTGCCTATCGTCCGGCTCGGCGTCCGGAAAATACCGCGTCAGCAAGTCCTGCATGCCCGCCGGCGGCGAGTGTTCCTTAAGGGCCAAGGCAGCCAACTGCCGCGCCAGCCGCGTTTCATAAAGCCAATAACGGCGCAAATACAAACCGCCGGCATCCAACACCAATGGACCCGAATCCGAGGCGGCCAAGCCGGAGGCCTCCGCCAAGGCCCGTTGCCGCCCGGACAAAGGCAAACAACTATGCCCGGCGGATTGATGCGCCGCCAGGGTCAATAACAAGGCGCGCAATTCCGCCCGCTCTTCCCCGCGCAAGACCGTGCGCGCCGTAAAAAAATCGGCGAAGCCGCGCTCAAACCGGCCAAAACCGGAAAAATTTTCATTCACCCTATCCGCACTCCAAAAACACGCCGAACCGCAATTAGTTATTAGTTATAGGTTATTCAACGCCACCCTGCGCGGCATATCGCGCAATTCCGAGTGTAACTCAATCTAGGGAAGCTCTGATTAATTAATTTCCAGCTACGGCAAAGGAACCTCCGAAAAACCGGAAGCTAAGCCGCAACCACCGGTCAAAGCGCAAAGGCGAAAAAACCGGCATTTTGTCATGAAGCCTAATTCTCTCAACGCCGCATCAACCTTAACCCGCAACTTTGACTCCCCGCTTGCAATCCCGCGCGAATTGGTTTAACCTGCCCCACTACCATAGGCTAGGGGTGCATCCGGCGCAAGCTCCGGAAGCTGAGACAGACCCTTTGAACCTGAACCGGTTAATGCCGGCGTAGGAAAGCCCGTTCGACGACCTGCGCTTGCTATTTTTTAATTACTTGGAGATACGCATGAGCGCTGTCCGCAAAGAAATCGCCACCGAAGGCAGTATAAAAATCGACAGTTACCCCGCATCCGAAAAAGTCTACCTTTCCGGCAGCCGCCCGGACATTCAGGTTCCGATGCGCAAAATCACCTTATCCGACACCCCGGCGCACTTCGGCGCCGAGAAAAATCCCCCGCTCTACGTCTACGACACCTCCGGCGTTTACACCGATCCACACGTCGAAATCAACCTGCACAAAGGCCTGAGCACCGCCGTGCGCGGCGGCTGGATTGAAGAGCGCGGCGACAGCGAGCTACTGGCCGGCCCCACGTCCGCCTTCGGCCAGGAACGCCTGCGCGATCCGGCCACCGCCCACCTGCGTTTCGAGCACATCCGCGCCCCGCGCCGCGCCAAGGCCGGGTGTAACGTCAGCCAAATGCATTACGCGCGGCAAGGCATCATCACCCCGGAAATGGAATACATCGCCATCCGCGAAAACCAAAACCTGGAAGCCATGCTCGACGCCTACCAAGGCCAGCATCCCGGTTTTTCCTTCGGCGCGGCGATACAACACAAAATCACCCCGGAATTCGTGCGTTCCGAAGTCGCCCGCGGCCGCGCCATCATCCCGGCCAACATCAACCACCCGGAACTGGAGCCGATGATTATCGGCCGCAACTTCCTGGTTAAAATCAACGGCAACATTGGCAACTCCGCGCTCAGCTCATCCATTGAGGAAGAAGTCGAGAAAATGCTGTGGGGCATCCGCTGGGGCGGCGACACCATCATGGACCTATCCACCGGCAAGCACATCCATGAAACTCGGGAATGGATTTTACGCAACTCGCCGGTGCCGATAGGCACGGTGCCGATCTACCAAGCGCTGGAAAAAGTCGGCGGCAAGGCCGAGGAACTGACGTGGGAGATTTTCCGCGACACCTTGATCGAACAAGCCGAGCAAGGGGTGGACTACTTCACCATCCACGCCGGCGTACGCCTGCAATACGTGCCGCTAACCGCCAAGCGACTGACCGGCATCGTCTCCCGCGGCGGCTCCATCATGGCCAAATGGTGTCTGGCCCACCATACCGAAAGCTTTCTGTACACGCATTTTGAAGAAATCTGCGAAATCATGAAAGCCTACGACGTATCCTTCTCCCTCGGCGACGGCCTGCGTCCCGGCTCGATATACGACGCCAACGACGCCGCGCAATTCGGCGAACTGGAAACCCTGGGCGAACTAACCCAAATCGCCTGGAAACACGACGTGCAAACCATGATCGAAGGCCCCGGCCACGTGCCGCTGCAAATGATCAAGCACAACATGGACAAACAGCTCGAAGACTGCTTTGAAGCCCCGTTCTACACCCTAGGCCCCCTAACCACCGACATCGCCCCCGGCTACGACCATATCACCTCCGCCATCGGCGCCGCCAACATCGGCTGGTACGGTTGCGCCATGCTCTGCTACGTCACCCAAAAAGAACATCTAGGGCTGCCCAATAAGCAAGACGTGCGCGAAGGCATCGTCACCTATAAAATCGCCGCCCACGCGGCGGACTTGGCCAAGGGCCACCCCGGCGCGCAAATCCGTGACAACGCCATGTCCAAGGCGCGGTTTGAATTCCGCTGGGAAGACCAATTCAACATCGCGCTAGACCCGGAACGCGCCCGCGCCTTCCACGACGAAACCCTGCCCAAGCAATCGGCCAAGGTCGCCCACTTCTGCTCCATGTGCGGCCCGCACTTCTGCTCCATGAAAATCAGCCAAGACGTGCGCGACTACGCCGCCGAAAAAGGCGTGGCCGAGCAACAAGCGCTGGAACTGGGCCTGGCGGAAAAATCCAAGCAATTTCTAGAAGAAGGCGCGGCCATCTACCAAGAAATCTAAGCCCGGCTTTAGGCCGGCGTTAAGCCCCATCGCAAACCTAGGCGCGCGCCGAGCAAGGCAAGGCGTCGCCCTAGGCTAGCCAGAGCTACTCCCCTCCCCGCCCGCGACATAAAACGTGATTTTCATCACGAAACCAGCATGAACGCTGAACAAACTTGCTACGCTTGTTGTCAATTGTCTACAATACGCAACAAATGCTATGCCGCAAACCGATCAAGCATTAACTTTTATCTTACAAAATATAAAACCTTGGAGAAATACATGAAATCATATTCATCAACATTGTTGGCGTTTACGCTGCTAGCCGCCGGCTGCGCCTCGCAAAGCGGATGGCGTCCGGTGGTGGATACACGTTTGGATCAACATACCGACACCCTGGACCGCGACATGGCCGAATGCAAGACCCTGGCCGATCAAGCCTCCGACATCACCAAGGAAGTGGCCATGGGCGCGGGCGTGGGAGCACTTACCGGCGCCGCCGGCGGCGCGGCGGTCGGAGCCGTGGCCGGCAGCGCCGCCACCGGCGCGGCGGCCGGCTCCATCCTGGCCATACCGGCCGGCCTATGGGAAGGCTACAAAGCCAACGAAGACTTCAAACGCGCCTTCAAAACCTGCATGCGCCAACGCGGGCATACCCTCGTCAACTAAGGCCTCTCGTCTTCTTCATGCCGGAAAGGATGCGCCGAACATTGCGGCGCATCGCTTTTAGTCATTTATCATTCTAAAAGATCAGCGGAAGCCGCGGCGGCCGACCTTATATCACGCCAACTTATCAAACCAACGGTTGGCTGCCCGATCGCGGCTGGTAATCAAAAAACATCCCGGTTTTAAAGCTTTCCGCCATATGTTCGGCGCGGGCTATCGCCCGCGCGGCGGCTTGCTCCGGCAACACCTCGCTGGCGGTAAGGCGAAAATGCTCCAACCACACGTCAAAATGCTCCAACTGCAACGGCAGCCTAGCGTGCAACGGATAAGGGTGACCCTTATAACGCTCGGTATCCAACAACGCCCGCGACCAAAAATCCTGTACGACTTGGTGATGCGCGTCCCAATCGTGAATAACATGGTCGAAGATGCTCTTCAGCCTGGGATCATTGGCCGCCCGCTGGTAAAACACCCGCACCAATTCTTCAATGACTGCTTCATCCAGCGGCTTAAGATCAACTTGCATGCTTTCCTCCTGCAAACGGATATCGGTAAGGCTTCTCGATATGATTTAAAAAATATATCGCTAATCACTACCATAAACCCTGAAAGAATGATTGTCAATAAGGACAATGAGAACGGAACATGCTCAACAAAACCTAGCCGGCAACCAACCACGCTCCACGGCATCGCGAAAACTCCATTGCGGCGCGGTCTCGGTCTTGTAACTCCAAAAAAACCAACCGCTAAACTTTTCAAAACTCAACAACTGCGCGTCAGCGTAGGCCCGGTAGGCCAAATCTTGCCGCCAAGCGTCCATGCTGGATTCAGGCCGCAGCAAACCTTGCCCGCGCCAATTGACGATAAATTTTTCATCCAGCCCCAAGCTCCATTCGCCAACCACCACCGCTTGCCGCACCCGCGCCAACAAAGCGTCCGCCTCTTGGCTGCGCTGCACGGCGGCTTGCAGCAAATGCTGAAAAATGCTTTGCTCGCGCTCGACTTCACTAAAACATTGGTAACGATGGATATCCAGGCATAAATTTTCCAAGTTAGGGTCGTCCAGCAGCGGCGCGTAGGCGGTATGCGGCCGAAAGGCGTTATGAAACATCACCGTCACCCGGTCCGGCGGACAATGGGCGCGGATAGCCCAGTACGCCGCCCTGGTAAAGTTGATCAAATACTCGGTATCTATCAGCCAATGCGGCTCGTTCAGCGCCTCTATGGCGCATAAAGCCGGGTGCGGGCCGAAACGCGCCGCCAAACGCTCTAAAAAGCCGACGGTGTAGCTCAGATACTCCGGGTGCTGATGCCATTCCAACACATCCAGCATGCCGCCGTTGTCAAACCCGTTTTGGCAACCCGGCGCGGCGTGCAAGTCCAAAACCACGACCAAGCCGCATTCCGCCGCCCAATCCAAAGCCCGCGCCACGATTTCATCGCCGCCGGCGACAAAAGGATGTCTTAAACCGTAAAAACGCGGATGATAAGGATAATCCGGCCCGAACAACCAATAACCCACCGGAATCCGCACCGCGTTGATGCCGCGCGCGGCCAACCACACAAAATCCTCGCGCGTGATAAAACTATTCCAGTGCTCGCGCAGGCGCGGCGCGGCGTTTTCAGCCAGCTCCACGCTCCAGGCGGTCTCATCCGCCGCCTTAAGGCCTTGGAACAAACTCGGCGTCATCCATTTTTCCAACACCAGCCAACCGCCCAGATTGACGCCGCGCCAGCGGTTTATTTCTGTTGCCATCAGTCTAGGCCCCATCAGTCTAGGCCAAGGTAATCACGCGCGAATGCAGCTTTTTCACCGCCGGCTGCTTGCTGATGGTCAACAACGCAGCTTGCGGCAATTTGGCGCGGATAATATGCATCATCTCCAGTTCCGCTTCCGGGTCCAGCGACGCGAAAGCCTCCTGCATCATGATCCATTTTGGTTTATGCAACAACAAGCGGGCCAGCCCCAGGCGTTGCTGCGCCTCGCGCTCCAGGTTTTTTTCCCAATCCGCCGTCACATCCAATTGTTCCAACAATTCGCCGACCCCGGCCAAAACAAAAGCCCAACCCAACTCATCATCGCCGAATGCCGTCCCCTCCGCCGGGTAACACACCGAGGCGCGCAAGCTATCGGTCGGCAAATAAGGCCGCGGCGGCATGAAAAACATCAAATCGTCGTCCGGCAATTCAATACTCCCCCGGCCCCAAGGCCACAGACCGGCCATCGCTTTAAACAACTTATTCCCGGTATAGACATTGCCTTCCAACAACACCCAATCGCCAGGATAAATTTCCACGTTCAACCCTGGGATGCACACCAAACCGTCCAGCCGCTGCAAGCACAAATCCTTGAAACGCAGCACCGAATCCTGATTTTTTTCAATGCGCACCCGTTGCGTGTCGGAACGGGCCAATTGCTGCTCCAGTTGTTCCAAAGCATTGCTCAAGCCCAGCACCCGTTCCACCGAGGCCCGCCACTCCGCCATTTTGCCCATATTATCCACCGGCCAGGACAAAGCGGCCACCAGCTGCTGAAACGCCTGCGCCGACTGCATCAGCATGCCTAGACTGATGATCCCCATCACATAGCGCGGCGCGGAAATCAAAATCGGAAACGCCACGCCCAACACCGCGTTGCCGGAACTCAGCATCATGATTCTAGCCCAGGCCTTGGTTTGCTCGTTCCAAGCGGCGACGATATCGCCGAACACCCGGTGGAAATGCGGCGCTTCATGCCGCTCGCCGTGAATCAAGGCAATCGCCATGGAATTCTCGCGCGCCTTGACCAAAGCGAAACGAAAATTCGCTTCATTCGCTTGCCGCTGGTTGGTGGCCTGGGTCAACGGCCGACCGATTTTCCAGCCTAGGCGTATCGTACACGCCGCGTACATAAACGCCAACATCACCAAATAACCATGAAACGGCAAGGCGGCAAAACCAAAATCCAAAGTCAGCGTACCGGACAACACCCACAGAATTTGCGTGAAACTGATCAATAGCAACAAGCAATAAAACAGAGAATGCAAAAAGTCGATGGAGTATTCGGTAGCGATGCGGATATCCTCGGCGATGCGTCCGTCCGGATTATCTTGCGGCTCGTCGACCAAATGCGTCACCAAATAATGCCGGCCGTCATGCATCCAACGCCCGATCAACTGATCGGTCAACCAGCCGCGCCAACCCAGTTGCAACTGCCGCTTCACCGTCACGTGCAGCGAGTTAATGGCAATATTGCCTACAAAAATCAAACCAAACAACAAGGTTTGCGTCAAAACCCGCGCCATGGAATGCTGTTCCAGGGCGTCGAACAAGTATGCGCTCCAATGGTTGATCAACACGGAGATCACAACTTGCAGCACCGTCAACACCCCAAGGGCCAACGCCAAACCGCGCACCGACGCTTTGTCCGCCGCAAGCCAAAACGGTCCGCTCAACTGCACGAACTGCCAAAAAAATTTTCTAGTATTCTGCAAGGTTCTGCTCCAGGTTGCTCAGGCCTAAATTCTACTACCAGCCTAAGTCCGGATTTACCTCAACACCAGCCAACCACTTAAGGCCTTAGCGGCCGGAGGCGGTTGGCGGGGGTGTGGGAGGCATGGATGCCGACCCCAAGCCTACAGGGAGGTATTCACGGCGCCCCCCGACAATCGCCTCCGGCCGCCAAGACCGGGCGCTACCAACAGCCGTTCGGGTTGCTTGCGCCATAGTCCAAACTTCCGCCAACCGTTCCCGGCCGTCAAGCCCTAAAGTGGCGGGCTGACGTCGAGGTTTGTCCCGGCTTAAGCTGATAGCCTTTAATCAATATAGCAGAGTTGGCGCGGGCTACCAAATTGTTAAAAACCGCATGGGCCGGCTAGTTCAAATATTGCTCCACGCCCAATTGGCTTCTAATACAGTCAGCGTCGGCTAAGCGCCGCATAAGCCGTTGATAATTTTCCGTCTCGGCCGCGCGGGCATGCAACGGGTGCCATAAATGCAACACCGGCGCGGCAAAACGGCCTTCCTTGCGCAGCACGCCGGCGTGCAATAAACGGATGACCAAATCCGAATCCTCAAAGCCCCAGCCTTGGTAAGCTTCGTCGAATCCGTTCACCCGTAAAAAATCCTGCTTCCATACGCCTAAATTGCAGGTCATCGCCTTGCGCCAGCGCCGAGCCCATACATAACGCCAGCTCCCGTCCGGCAAATTCAATAACGGCGTCAGGCGATTGATGTTCCCCAGTAAACGTTGCCGCAGCCAATAATCAAACGGCATGGCGTGCAAGGGCGCGTCTTGCTTCAATTTCCGCGCGGTAAAAGACTCGGAAAGCAACACCCGGTTGCCGGGCACGAAATACCCCGCTTCGGCCAACCGTCGATGCCGGCCGATAAAGCTTGGCAAAGCCACGCAATCGCCATCCGCAAACAACAAATAATCGCCCCGGCTAAGCGCAACGGCCTTATTACGGATGGTCGCCGCCCGAAACCCCTGGTCGGCTTGCCAAACGTGGCGGATGGCAAATCTTGAGCGCGCCGCGAACTCAGCGACCAGCGCTCCGGTGGCGGCGTCGGAGCCGTCGTCGGCGACAATGATTTCAAAATGGGCGTCTTCTTGCGCCAATAAAGCTCGGAGACTGGCCGCCAAAGCCTCCGGCCAGTTATAAGTCGTCAACACCACCGAAATCAGCTCAGTCATTCAAATCTTTATTCTTATTTAACTGACGCAATTTAAGATACTTATAATAACTACCCTCGGCATTGGAAATCGCCAGCATCAAACCCTCCGCACCGTCCAAAATCGCACCCTTAAGAAAATAGGTGCGCAAGAAGGTCCAAAAACCTTTGCCCAGCGCTTGCGCCAAACTAGCCGACTTTCCTCGCGCATGCAATTGTTGCGCCCCCAATGACGAATAACTATTAATTTTATGCAACACCTCTTCCGGGTCCATGAAAGCCTCATGCAACAGAGGCTGCCGCAAACGCCCCACCTCGCCTTTTACCAAGACTCTTTCGTGCACCACGTCGCTGCTAAAGCCACCGTCCAGCCGCCGAAACAAACGCAACACATAATCCGGCCACCAACCGCCGTGCTTGATGCGCCGGCCGCAATAACTGGATAAACGCGGCATATAATAACCTTGCTTGCCGCCGTCTCTAATGGCGGCCAAAATTTCCGCCTTCAATTCCGCGCTGACATACTCGTCGGCGTCAATCGACAACACCCAATCGCCTTGCGCTTCAAGCAAGGCCCGCTGTTTTTGCGGCCCGAAACCCGGCCAATCCGTTTCATACACCCGGTCGGTATACAGCCGGCAAATGGCTATCGTATTATCCTTGCTGCCGGAATCGAATACGATAATCTCGTCCGCCCATGCCACGGACGACAAACAGCGCGCGATATGCTGTTCTTCATCCTTGGTGATGACGATGACGCTAATCATACGGCCTTGACGTCAACGGCGGGCCGGCGAGCATGGCGCTCAAGAAAAACGCTAATAAATTACCCTCCGGATAGGTTTTAAAATGCGAACTGAACAAACTGGATACACAGAAACTCGCCAACAGCCCCATGGCAAGATAACCGTAGGGCGGGCGGCGCAAACCGGCGTGAAAAGCCACGACAATATAGCCCAAAAATAAAATTAAGCCCGCCAATCCATTCTCAAACCAAACGAACAAATATTGATTATGCGGATCGGTGGTGCCGACTCCGCGCCAATCCTGATATTTCTCAGCCACGTGCTCATGAAATACCTTGGCGAAGGACGACGTGCCATAACCCAACCACGGCCTTTTTTGGATCAACTCCCAACTATTGGTATACAACACCATGCGCAAGCCCACCGAGGTCAAATTCTCGCTAGCCTGATAACTATTCAACTCATGCAACCCCAATTCCACCCGGTGCCGCAAAGTGTTCGACGACATCGCGGCAATACCCAGCGCCAGCGCCAGCGCCAGTAAAAATTTAGGCAAAATCCGCCGGCCGAAAAAACACATGCCCGCAACCAACATCGCTGGCGGCAAAGCGATATAACCGCTACGCGCCGGACTGACGATAAAGATGTTAAATACAAAAACCGCCGCCGCCGCCACGACCCAATACCGCCGCCGCGAGCAAGATTGCGTCAACCAATGCATGCAACACAACAAGGCCGCGGTGAAAGCCAGGCTTTGCGCTATATAATTGGTCAATATGATGCCCGGCCCATTGCCGGAATAATTGACGCCTAGCCCCCACAAGACTATCGAAACCACCGCCAGCGCGGCCATAAACCAAGTAAAACATTCAATAAAACGACGTTTCCACAACGGTTCGCCAAATAAACCCAGCACCAAGAATACAAAAAACAATTTTTGCCAACTCAGCAAGGCGGTCAGCTTGACAGTCCATGCGGTTGGCGCGTAAAAGGCGCTAATCAACAACCACAAAACAAAAACCAGCAAAGCCTTACCGACCGGATGAGTAAACGCCTCCCGCAAGGTAGCCGCCACCCGTCCCGACAACAGAAAGGTCAGCAACAATACCACGCTGGAAACGCTGCACACCGCCGTGGAAACCGCGGCGAAGCACCCCGACGCCACCACGGCGCCACGGCACCCAAATAACATGTAATCGGAAAATTCGCGATAAGTCAAAATAATATAGCCTTGCTAAAAAATTATCCCAAGCCAACGCGCCCGGAAACCCGTCCATCTAACGCCGGTGACCCATACAGAAAGCCCCTCTTTCTTCTCCCGAATAATTTTATTACCTTATTCCTAACTTGTATTGTTTGGGCCAAAAAAACCTTTGCTCAAACCTATTGAATCCGCATTCCGGGCGCCGCGCCCTGGTCCGGCGCCAGCAGCCAGATATCCCGACCGCCGGGTCCCGCCGCCAGCAACATGCCTTCCGACACGCCGAAGCGCATTTTACGCGGCTGCAAATTGGCGACCGCCACGGTCAAGCGGCCTATCAAATCCTCCGGCGCATAAGCCGTTTTGATGCCGGCGAAAATGGTACGCGTTTCCAAACCGATATCCACCGTCACCCGCACCAATTTTTCCGCCCCCGGCACCGCCTCGGCGTGCACGATACGCGCCACCCGCAGATCGATTTTGGCAAAATCGTCTATGCCCACCGTCTCGGCGATAGGCTCCAGCCAAGCCGGCTTTTCCGCCGAGGCGGCCGGCGCGGTGACGGTCGGCTCCAGGTTCTCCTTCGACGCCTCAATCAAAGCCTGGATCTTCTCCGGCTCTACCCGAGTCAATAACGGTGTGAACGGATTTATCCGATGCCCAACCAAAGGAGAATCAATTATGCGCCTCTCGCCAGCGCTATTAGCGCGCAATAAGGCTTCAATGCGGGTGGGCCAACCCCAATATCGATCATCCGTCACGTTCAAAAACTCCCTGGCGTCGTGCGACAATTTTGGCGTCACCGGCGCCAGATAAGCAATCAACAGATAAAACAAATTTAAGCCCACCGAACAAACCGCCTGCAACTCCGACTCGCGGCCCTCCTCCTTGGCGATCAACCACGGCTTTTTCTCGTCAATATATTGATTGGCCGCATCGGCCAAGGCCATGATTTCCCGCATCGCCTTGCCGAACTCCCGGCTTTCGTACAGATTGGCGATACCTTCGCCAGCCGCCAAGAATTTGCCGAACAACTCCGGCTCGGCGCCAACATCCGCCAAGCAACCGTCAAACCGCTTCAAAATAAACCCGCTGCAGCGGCTAGCGATATTCACCGCCTTGCCGACCAAATCCGCGTTGACTCGAGCCGTGAAATCCTCAAAATTCAAATCGATATCGTCCACGCCAGCGCTCAATTTGGCGGCGAAATAATAACGCAAATACTCCGGATGCAAAAAATCCAAATAATCGCGCGCCTTGATAAACGTACCGCGCGATTTAGACATTTTCTCGCCGTTAACCGTCAAAAACCCGTGCGCAAAAACCGCGTCCGGCGTGCGCAAGCCCGCTCCGCGCAAAATCGCCGGCCAAAACAGCGCATGAAAATAAATAATGTCCTTGCCTATGAAATGATACAGCTCCGCATCGCCGCCTTCGCGCCAAAAATCGTCGAACGCCAGACCCAACTTGTCGCATAAGGCGCGGCAACTGGCCATATAGCCAATCGGCGCGTCCAGCCAGACATAAAAAAACTTGCCCGGCGCGTCCGGAATCTCAAAGCCAAAATACGGCGCGTCGCGGGAGATATCCCACTCCTGCAAGCCGTTGTCCAGCCATTCAAACATTTTATTGCGCACTTCCGGCTGCAAATGCCCTTCGGCATGCAGCCATTCACGCAAAAATTCGGCGAAATCGCCCAGCTTGAAAAAATAATGCTCCGAATCCTTCTCAATCGGCCGCTCGCCGGACAACACCGACACCGGATTCTTCAAATCCGTCGGGGAATACGTCGCGCCGCACGCCTCGCAATTGTCGCCATATTGATCCGCCGCGCCGCACTTCGGACACTCGCCCTTGATGAAACGGTCCGGCAAAAACATCTGTTTAACCGGATCAAAAGCCTGAGTAATACTGCGGCTACTGATATGTCCGGCCTCGCGCAAACGTAAATAAATATCCCGAGACAACACCCGGTTTTCCTCGGAATGCGTGCTATGGTAATGATCGAAATTGACGCCGAAGGCCGCAAAATCGGCGGTATGTTGCGTCCACGTCTCCGCGATCAATTGCTCCGGGCTCATCCCCTCCCGCTCCGCGCGCAACATGATAGGCGTGCCGTGAGTATCGTCCGCGCACACGTAATAGCATTCGGAGCCGCGCATTTTTTGGAATCTGACCCAGATATCGGTTTGGATATACTCCACCAAATGGCCTAAATGAATCGGACCGTTGGCGTAAGGCAATGCACTGGTGACAAGAATTTTTCTGGCGGACATGAACGCTCATTCAAATGCAAAAAACGGGCGGCAATTATGGCATAGAATCCCTTATTCCGGGACAGTTTGTCGCGCGGCAATTAGACACATTTTACCGGCCAGCCAATTTTGTTAGAGTATCTCCGCCGCCTGAGCCTAGGCGGCGAAAACAACTCATTTTCAATGGATAGAAGAGACAGAACCATGACAAAATTACCCCTGATCGTCGCCGTCATTATCGTTACCGTCGCCAGCTTCGGCTACCTGGGCTTGCTCAACGCCAAGGAAAACATCGACCCGGACAACAAAACCGTGGCCTGGTATGTGGCGCACATCCGCGATGCCCGCCTGCAAAACCAAGCCTGCCACGATCAACCCGGCCTGAAAGACACCGCTAATTGTATCAACTCCTTGCATGCGCTGGAAATCAGTTTCACCGGCGGTAATTGATTTAAAGTATTGCTAAACCAAACACTTAAGGCCTTGGCGGCCGGGAACGGTTGGCGGGGTGCGGGAGGCTTGGGATGCCGGCCCCAAGCCTGCGCGGACGTATTCACGGCGCCCCCGGACAACCGTTCCCGGCCGACAAGGCTGGGTTTACGCCAATGGTTTTTAGGTCTAACGAAAATTCCGCGCTTAAGCTGTTAGCGGCATTTTCTTGACAAGCAGCGTCCGGAACGGGTTATGATAATCCTATCAAATTACTTGGGTATACCGCATTGGAGCAAAGCATGGTCAATTTGGATAAATCCGCCGTTGAGAACGTACTAAAAGACATCGTAGACCCGCACACCCGGCTCGACCTGTATAGCGCCAAAAACGTCAAGGGCATCGACATCACCGGCTCCGACGTCAGCTTACGCATAGAACTGGGCTATCCCGCCAAAAGCTATGTCAACGAACTGAAATCCCTGGTGGAAACCCGTTTGCAACAACTGCCGGGCATCGGCCGCGTCAACGCCGAAATCAACTGGAAAATCGTCGCCCACGCCGTGCAAAAAACCCTAAAACCTTTGACCAACGTCAAAAACATCATCGCCGTCGCCTCCGGCAAAGGCGGCGTCGGCAAATCCACCACCACCGCCAATCTGGCCCTGGCCCTGGCGGCGGAAGGCGCGTCGGTCGGCATCTTGGACGCCGACATCTACGGACCCAGCATCCCCACCATGCTCGGCCTCTCCGGCCAACCTGAAAGCCCGGACGGTAAAACCCTGTTGCCCAAAGTATCCTACGGCGTGCAAACCATTTCCATAGGCTATCTGGTCGACCCCGATCAAGCCATGATCTGGCGCGGCCCCATGGTGACCGGGGCCTTGCAGCAATTATTGACGCAAACCCAATGGCGCGACCTGGATTACTTAATCGTAGACTTGCCGCCCGGCACCGGCGACATTCAACTCACACTGGCGCAACAAATACCGGTCAGCGGCGCGGTCATCGTCACCACCCCGCAGGACATCGCGCTGATCGACGCGCAACGCGGTCTAGCCATGTTTGAAAAAGTGCAAGTGCCGATTCTGGGCCTGGTGGAGAATATGAGCATCCACATCTGTAGCCAATGCGGACATGAAGAAGCCATTTTCGGGTCCGGCGGCGGCGCGGCGATGGCCGCCAAAAACCATGTCGAACTTTTAGGCTCGCTGCCGCTGGACATCAAAATCCGGGAATTCGCCGACCACGGCCGCCCCACCGTCGCCGCCGACCCGGACGGCCGACCGGCGCAAATCTATAAAGCCATCGCCCGGCGCATGGCGGCCAAACTCAGCTTAAGCGCCAAGGATTTCAGCAATCGCTTCCCGAACATCGTGATCCAAAACACCTGAGGGATCACGCTGCTAAACGTCTACTGGCCCGCCGCCATACGCCGCAACTTTGCGAACGCTCGTAGCGGCGGGTTGATCACGCCGCCTATCCGGCGCGCCGTTTTTTCAGCCTGTCTAGCCTGGTCTAAATCAATGGGGCCTCGCTTACGGAAAATTTGCACGTGCGGCGCATCCTTGATCGTACCTAGAAATTGCAAGCCCATTTGCCGCATAACCCACTGAAAAGTATGTCTAAGATAAAACGTCGCCGGCAAATGACAGGCAATCACCGGATAAAAACAATTCGCAAAAATGACATAGCCGCCGGCGCGCGCGGCCATAGCCAACCGAAACGCCAAGCCAACCGGATCTTCGACATGCTCCAATACATCCTGGGCGATCACGGCATCATAATCCTCGCCTAAATCAGCAACGAATTGAATGCCTGGATACGAAGCCGCCCGCTTTAATGCGCACTCCCTAGGATAAGGTTCAATGACATCAATCAAGCCGCCGGGAAGCTTCCGGCTGACCGCGATGGCCAACTCGCCAAAGCCGCCGCCGAAATCCGCGATACGGCTAATTGACTGATCGGCTAAATAACCAGCCAATGCATTGCGGTGCCGCGCGGACTCATTATCCAACATAGTGAACAAACCGTTCGCCAACCACACCGGATGTTGATAAAAAAGATTGATGGCCTGACCTTGTAATGGCTTGCGGTTGTTCAATCCGTAAGCCTGCCAAATACTATTCATTTCCGTCCACATCCAAGCCACACTAGGTAGGCGGGCGGGCAATTGCGATAAATAAATGCATTCGTCTTGGCTAAGATCGGCTTTATTTAAAACATGGCCCCAGACTACTATTTCATCGCCGGCGGATAACATCATCATTCAGCGCCGCCTAAACCAAGGCGCGGCTTTTTTCGCCCAACAATCGGTAATTGTCATACACGGGCCGCAACACCTTGGCCGGCACGTAATCGGCTATGGCGGCCACGCAAGCTTGCGCGCTTATTGGCCGGTCGCTCCGCAATACCGAGGCCAAAGCGCGGCTAAACGCTTCCGGCGTATGCTCGATCACGATTTCGCCCGAATCCGGGTTTACCACTTTCCGCACCTCGCCGACGTCGGTAGTCACCGCCGGCAAGCCCGCACCCAAACCCTCCAACAGCGCCATCGGCATGCCTTCATAGGCCGAACTCAAGGCGAACACGTCCACCGCCTGTAAAATTTGGGCGATTTCCGCCGCCGGCAATAAACCGAAAAAGTGCACCCGACCGCTCAAACCCAATTCCCGGACCCGGTTTTCCACCTCGGACTTCAGCACACCGTCGCCGATATACGCCAACGCCAACTCCGGAAATTGCGCGGCCAATAAGGCGAATGAATCCAACAGCAACAACGGATTTTTCTGGCTGTCGATCCGGCCCACGGTAACCACCACCTTGGCCTCGGCGGCAAAGCCGCATTGCTTACGCAAGGCCTCGCGCTTGGCTTGTCTCGCCGCCGCGTCATACTCAGGCGCAAACACGTCGGTATCCACCCAAGTCGGCTGAAATTTAAATTTATCCGCCATCGCCGCAAACCGCCGGCGCAATTCCTGCAAGCCTTCCTCGCTCACGCAATAGCCGCTATCCAGCCGCGGCAGCAATTGATCTTCTATCCAAAAATAAACGCCTGGAAATTTACGCCATTTAAAATCGGTGCTTTCATTATATAAAATCATCATGGACTGATGAAAAAATGCGTTTTTGGCACGACTATCATGGCGAAATGGAATCATCGGCTCCGGCCTGTGAAATTCGAACACGTCGAAATCCTGAGACACCAAGGCGAAATAACGGTAAATCGCCACCGTCAATTGTAAAGTCCACGGTATCGTCGCCCGGCCACCCGGATTCATTTCACTGATGGCGGCGAAAAATGGAAACGTTTTATCGCCCAGGCGACATTCGGTCCAGCGCCCCACCGGACGTGCAACCGGGTCGGTGGACATGCCGACCACACTAAACTCAAAATCGTCCGGTGCGAATTTAATCAAGCCGCGAATAAAGGTATCCACGCCGCCAGGTATGGTGCCGACCGGATCGGCTTGGTAAAATGTTCTGACACGGATTTTGGACATAATGCTTCCGATTGATTCTAATAATGGAATTTGGCCACGGTCGGGCGGCTTAAGCAGGCTAGCTTTTAAGCAAACCGCGGCTTTTCATTTCCTCCAAGGAACGTTCGTACTCGCTAGCGACTTGTTTTTGCTGCTTTACCCACGCCACGAACTGATCTATGCCGTCTTGAAACTTGACCTTCGGGCTTATCCCCAACAAGCGTTGCAAGCGGGAGATGTCGGCATAATTATGACGTATATCGCCAATCCGGTACAGACCGCTCACTTCCACCGGAACCTCAATGCCGTATTTGGCGACCAAGGTTTGCGCCACCTCCATCACCGTGGTGGAAACTCCGGCGCCGACGTTAAACACCTGGCCATTGGCGCTGTCTTGTTCAATACCGGCGATGGTGGCGTCCACCACATCTGAAATGAAAACGAAATCCCTGCTTTCCAAGCCGTCCTCGAAAATATTAATGCCAAGTCCGGCGCGTATGCGGTTGGAGAAAATAGACAAAATGCCGGTATACGGGTTAGCCAAGGACTGACCCGGCCCATAAACGTTTTGATAGCGGAAAGCCACTGCGGCAATATCCTTGGCGCCGCACACGTTCATCACCAATTGTTCTTGCACTTGCTTGGAAATGCCGTACACGGATGAGGGATGAATCTTGGAATCCTCGCTGGTGGCGACCAAAGTCAATGCGGAACTGCCGGGATAAGTCACCTCGAAACGGCCGGCTTTCATATCCGCGTCATGCCGATGCGCGGGATAAACATAACCCAATTCCCGGCTCAAATAGCGGCCTTCGCCGTAAATCGCCCGGCTGGAAGCGACCACGACTTTTTCCACCGTATGGGAACAGTTGGTCAAAATATCCAACAAAATAGCCGTACCCTGTACATTCACTTCGGTATAGCGCGCAACTTGATACATGGACTGACCGGTGCCGGTCTCCGCGGCCAAATGCACCACTATCTGCTGCCCTTGCAACGCCCGTTCCCAATCAGAACGGCTAGTTACGCTACCCAGCATAAACTCCGCCTTATCCTTGATTGTTGCAAACAAAGGTGAATCCGTTTCCGGATTTTTGCCATGAATTTGCTCGGACAAATTATCCAAGATTCTAACATTAAAGCCTTTTTCTAATAACTTCAGCCCCAAATGAGAGCCAATGAAACCCGCTCCGCCCGTAATCAAGATATTTTTCACAGTTGTCCTGATAATCAATGTTAAGCCGTTAACAATAAGTTTCTATGAGTATAGTCCAGAGTAGCATACGGCCTTGTCAACACAAGACCTTCTACATTTCATTCTACATTTAATTCAGGTCGTCTTGTTTTGCTAGCCGCTTATGCTAAAAGATCGTCTATGAAATGCGTGATATGCCTAGGCGACGATACAAATGGCTGGTCAAGCTTTTTGCGGTAATCATTCAGTAAATCATCCGGCTGACCGAAATCCTCAAAAACAATATAATCCTGCTCGTTGAAACAAACTGAACGTTTGATATAGGGAATATTAGTGATTATTTTGGTTTTGGCATTGATCGCCTCGAAACAGCGCATGGTGATACCAGTTTGAGTTTCATGCGCAAAATCAATGGTAAAAACAGAATCCGACAACACTTGTGTATATTTAGCGTAAGGAAGAGATTTAAAGCTGATATACTTCCAATACTTAATATATAAAGCCGGGTTTTGAATAAAATTCAACGCCAGGGTAACGACGCTATGCTCAAATACCGATATAAATACGCTTTCCGGCTTCAGGATGGACAGCGCCCGGTCTATATAAGCCAAGCGCTGCCCATGGTTGCGCACGATGGCGCTGACTTCATATACGGCCTTTTTTTCATCCAAGGGATGCGAGGATGAAAACAACTCCACCATCGGTAATCCGTGCCGCTCCGCGTCACGGTAATCAAAAGTATAATATTTGCTAGTGTATTTTAACCATCTTAAAGGCGAACGATTTAGGCGGAAGGAATCCCAATTATAGCCGACCACCCGGTCAGAAACCTGGCGCAATTTTTCGATCAAGCGCGGCGTCATGCCACGCCCCTTGAAAATCAACACCAAATCGTAGTGGCGGCCGCCGATAAATTGTTCATCAAACACCTTCTCGGTGACATAAAATATCAGCGGAATTTGCAATTTACCCATGATTCGCCCCAAAACGCCTTCGGGATATTCGTCGTTGGCGACAATAACTTCATAACCCTTGCTTTCGAGAGCCTGACTAATATACTTATTAAATGAATAAAAATGCTTAGATATGATTAACAAACAGCTTTTCATCTCAATCCTCTCGCACAAACCAGCGCTCATTAATAATGGCTCATCCAACTAAATCCATAGCCGGCATGGCTTAACAGACTGTTGAAAAATGCATTTTGTCAAAAAACAACCACAACATTTTGTGTCCACGCATCTTTCAATTCACAATATATTGATCAAGTTTAACAATATGATGAGAAAATCGACAGCCTGTTAAATGACTTAAGCTGTTTAGGAACCTCTGATTAATTCGTTGCTTCAAAATTCAATGCTATTTAAATCAATGGCTTGAGACCAAGGTTTGCTTGAAGAACTGATTTAATAAGAGGTTCCTTAACAATATTTCACTAAATGTAAACTAATGAATAGCCCACGGCCTTGCATTTCAAATACAGTCTTTTTTGTTAGCTGCTTAAGATTTTAAATACCGCCGCCGCGCTGAGAGCTTAAATCTCCTCGAAATAATCGGCATCCTTGAAGCTTTTTCCGGCTTGATCCTTGGCGGACAATAATGGAGACGCCTGGATGGGCCAATCTATACCGATGTCCGGATCGTTCCAGGCAATACAACGGTCGTATTCCGGGGCGTAATAATTCGTGGTTTTATACAAAAACTCCGCCTGCTCGGACAAGGTGACGAAACCGTGGCCGAAACCTTCGGGAATCCATAATTGCTGCTTGTTTTCCGCCGACAACACCGCCCCTACCCAGCGCCCGAAAGTCGGAGAATGCTTACGTAAATCCACCGCCACGTCAAACACCTCGCCGGACGCAACCCTCACCAACTTGCCCTGCGCCTTAGGCGATAATTGATAATGCAAGCCGCGCAACACGCCTTGTACCGATTTAGAATGATTATCTTGCACAAAATGTCGTTGAATTCCGGTCAATTCCTCAAACAAACGCTGGTTAAAACTCTCGAAGAAAAAACCGCGGTCGTCGCCAAAAACTTTCGGGGTAAATAACACAACTTCGGGAATTGCAAGACGCGTCGCTTCCATTAAAAATTCCTAGGTTTTGATTAGATTGATTAAATATTGGCCATAAGCATTTTTAGCCAAAGGGGCCGCCAGATGCAAAACTTGCTCGGCGTCAATCCAACCATTGCGCCAAACGATTTCCTCCGGAGAACAAACCTTGAGCCCCTGCCGGTTTTCTATGGTCTCAATAAAATTGCTGGCCTCAATCAAACTAGAATGCGTCCCGGTGTCCAGCCAAGCGTAACCGCGCCCCATGATTTCCACATTCAAGGCCTGCCGTTGCAAATAAGCGATATTGACGTCGGTAATCTCCAATTCACCGCGCGGGGATGGCTTCAACTCGGCGGCGATATCCAACACCTCATTATCGTAGAAATACAAACCGGTGACCGCGTAATTACTTTTAGGCTGCGCCGGCTTTTCCTCCAAGGTTTGCGCCTTGCCGGAAGCGTCGAAACTCACCACGCCATAGCGTTCAGGGTCTTGCACATGATACGCGAACACGGTGGCCCCGGATTCCCGGTCGGCGGCGTTGCGCAACAAAAGATACAAATCGTTGCCGTAAAAAATATTGTCGCCCAAAATCAAGCTGCTATCATCGCCGCCGATAAAATCGCGGCCAATAATAAAAGCCTGCGCCAAACCGTCAGGACTCGGCTGCACCGCATACTGCAAATTAATGCCCCAATCGGAGCCATCGCCCAACAAATTTTGAAACAATGGCGTATCCTGCGGGGTGGAAATAATCAAAATATCGCGGATGCCGGCCAGCAATAGCACACCCAACGGATAATAAATCATCGGCTTATCGTAAATCGGCAACAACTGTTTGGAAATGGCTTTGGTCACCGGATACAAGCGAGTACCGGAACCGCCGGCCAAGATAATACCTTTACGCTTTTTCATTTTATTTATCCAAAAGTTCAGTTAACATACGCTCAACGCCGAAACGCCAATCCGGCGCTTGCAAGCCGAACGCGGCCGAAAATTTAGCGGTTGCAAGACGCGAATTCAACGGCCGCCGCGCCGGAGTAGGATATCCCGACGTAGGAATCGGCTGAATAGCTTCGTTCTTGACCTTGATCTCCACGCCGGCGGCGCGCGCGAAATCAATCACCCAACGCGCATAATCATACCAACTGGTTTCCCCGGCGGCGACCAAATGATACACTCCGGAAACATCAGGATTGCCGCTCGCCGTTCTCAAGGCATGCGCGGTGGCGTCGGCCAAAAACTCCGCGCCGGTGGGCGCTCCGATTTGGTCGTTAATCACGGCCAATTGCTCCCGCTCCTTGGCCAAACGCAACATAGTCTTGGCGAAATTCGCCCCCCGCGCGGCGTAGACCCAACTGGTTCTCAAGATTAAATGCCGGCAGCCGCTGGCCTGAATCGCCTGTTCGCCGGCCAACTTGCTGGCGCCGTAAACGCCAAGCGGATTGACGGCGGCGTCTTCGCTTCTAGCGGTTTCGCCGCCGCCGTCGAACACATAATCCGTGGAATAATGCACCAGCCAGGCGTTCAAAACGCCAGCCTGCTCGGCCAACGTTCCCGGCGCCGCCGCATTGATCAAATGCGCCGCCTCCGCGTCGCTTTCGGCCTTATCCACCGCGGTATAAGCCGCCGCATTGACGATAAAACCCGGACGCACTCGCCGCACCGTCTCGGCTATGCCGTCAAGATCGGCCAAATCACCGCAATATTCCTTGGAGCTCCGATCCAGCGCCACCACCTCGCCCAATAAAGACAAGCTGCGCTGCAACTCCCAACCCACTTGGCCATTTTTACCGAACAGCAGTATTTTCATACATTCCGGCCGGCGTAATTTTTTTCCACCCAAGATTGATAATCGCCGGACACCACGTTCGCCACCCAATCCTGATGCCCTAGATACCATTGCACGGTTTTCCGAATGCCGGTTTCAAACGTTTCATCCGGTTTCCAGCCCAGTTCCCGCTCCAACTTGCTCGCGTCAATCGCATAACGGCGATCATGCCCCGGACGGTCGGCGACATAGGTAATTTGTTCCGCGTAGGACTTGCCGTCGCCGCGCGGCTGCAATTCATCCAAAATTGCGCATAAGGTGTTCACCACGTCGATATTCGCTTTTTCATTCCAACCGCCGACGTTATACACCTCGCCGACGCGGCCATGGGCCAACACCGTACGAATGGCGGCGCAATGATCGGTGACAAACAACCAATCACGGATTTGCTGACCATCGCCGTAAATCGGCAGCGGCTTCCCGGTCAAAGCGTTTTGAATGCACAATGGAATCAACTTTTCCGGAAAATGATATGGCCCGTAATTATTTGAGCAATTGGTGGTTAGCACCGGCAAACCATAAGTATGATGATAGGCGCGCACCAAATGATCGCTAGCCGCCTTACTGGCCGAATAAGGGCTATTCGGTTGATATTGATGGGTTTCCGTGAACTGCGGATCGTCCTTGCGCAGCGATCCGTAAACCTCGTCGGTGGAAACATGCAAAAACCGGAACCCGGATTTTTCCGCATCGGCCAATTGCGACCAATAAGCGCGCACCGCCTCCAGCAAACGAAAAGTCCCCAGCACATTGGTTTGAATAAAATCCTCCGGCCCATGAATGGAGCGGTCAACATGCGATTCCGCGGCGAAATTAATCACGGCGCGTATTTTATATTTGTTTAGCAAATCCAGCGCCAAATCGAAATCGGCGATATCACCGCGCACAAACACGTGCCGGGCATCGTTCGCCACCGACGCCAGATTTTGCAAGTTGCCGGCATAGGTTAACTTATCCAAATTCACAACCGCTTCATCGGAGACCGCCAACCATTCCAATACAAAATTACTGCCGATAAATCCGGCGCCGCCAGTTACTAAAATCACAAAAACGCTCCCCTAAACACTCAACGTTAAAACCGTTCAACAGCAGCCCAGACCCGCGGCAACGACCGCCCTAAGTCCAATATTCGCCCACCAAATCCCGAGTGCTCAAAATATTGCCGCGACTGGACGCGCCGAACACAATCGATTGAATATTCGGCTGTTCACATACCCACTTTATGGCCTCGCGCGGCGGTATGCCGCCGGAAGCGAACACCGACATGGCGATGGCGCGGAATTGTTTTTCCCTCAACGCGCGCGCATAAGCCTCAAAACCGCCGCACATTCTAAAACCAATTTTATTGATATTGGAGCAAACGATGGGATTTTCGATGCCTAAATCCTCCAGCGCATCCAGCAATAGCGGCATGTTCATCGTAATAAAAGCCGGCTCGGCGTTGTAATGGGTTTTAATATGATCGGCAAAAATGCGGAACGCATCCTTAAAGCCCAAACCCAACAACAAGTCCACGACTACATTTTGTAAAAAAATCACCGGCGTGTTCAAGCCGGCGAACATTTTCATTTCCGCATCAATCAATAAAGTAGTGATACCTTCAATGTCCTTGGTTGCCAAGGACATGCCGCCGCGAAACGCGGCATTGATAAAACCTTCGTCCGGAGTAAAGCGTTTCAAGGTTCCAAGAATGCCATCTTCGGTCACGGCATTGGCATATTTATGCGCGTATGGCATGCAGGGATAAAAAATAAAATCCTTATAACGTTCAGGATTGGCCCGCATATGGTCGCACACTTTAGCGATTCTATCGTGAGTAGTGCACATAAACGTGTTGATTCCGGCATCATAAGCGGTATCCAGCACCTCAATCACGGCCTTGATGTCTTGAAAACGCATGGACTGTGCCCTGGCCTTCTCTTCCGACATATGGTTCACACCAAAAAACTGGTTATCCCCAAACAACAAACGATCCACTAAATTTCTCCAAAACTGTTGATCTACCGTGTAAAAAAGGTAAAAAAGCGGTTATTCTTTTTCGGCGCGGCAAGGGCATGATTACCAATTTTTACACTCGGACCCAATTTCGCATCCTCGATCATCATGGAAATCACTTGATCCGTCATCCAAGCGCTTTCAAACGAATTAAGATTATCAACCGCTTGGTTCTTGATACAACCGACAAAATAATCCAGTTGCGCGGAATATTCCTCTCCGCGCAAATAAAACCATACTTCCTTGGTCAAATCGGTAGTATAACGGACATTCCAACCTGAGCTGTAATCCGGCAAGGCCGCCACCGGTTCGCGCAAATACGCTTGGCATTCCTGACGATCGGCGAAGATACGCCCTTGCGAGCCCCACACCGTCATTTTGGTGGACATTTTACGGCAGGACTCGTCGCTCCAATTCACCGAAACTTGCGCAGTCACCTCGTTTTCAAAGAACAAGGTGCCGAATACTTTGTCATCGGTATTCTTGGAATGGATTTTATGCACTACCGTACCGCCAACGCCGATGGGCGCTCCTAAAAACCAGTTCAGCAGATTGATCGGATGCGCGGCGTAATCATACAAACAACCGCCGCCTTGCGAACTCTGCGACCGCCAGCTTGAACCCTTGGGTTTCAACACCACGGGTCCGTAAGCTTCCGCTAACACATGCGTGACTTCACCTATCGCCTTGAGATCCAATAAGCGCTTCATTTCCTGAAACGCGCCCACAAAACGGTAGTGATAACCCACCTGATTAACCAACCCTTTTTGCCTAGCCAAGCGGGTCAATTCCCCGCCTTCGGCCACATCCAAACAAAAAGGCTTCTCACAAAAAACATGTATCCCTTTTTCCAAAGCTGATCTAACCATTTTACCGTGCAACAGGGAGGGAGTCGCGATAATTACCGCATCCAACTCCACCTCATTGAGCATGGCATTATAATCAGTATATATTGGGGTACCGGCATACTTGTTCAATACATCCAACACATAACCCATGGCGTCGCAAATAGCAACAACCTTAACTTCTGGATGCGCGTTAATCATTGAAAAATGAGACAAACCCATTTTCCCAAGCCCCACTACTGCAAGCCGAACCATCTTATATTCCAAAAATTAAACAAAACAAATAAATTAATTATTTTCCAGAAAAACTCAAAACCATCTTTAATACTGGAAACAAGAAAAGAACAGCTACTAGCCGCGCACAAAAAAAATTCGTCAAGCACACCAAAATCAAAAAGCTCAAAATATTAATTAGTAAGCAAAGAAAAAACAAAAACTCAACAAAAAATTGGCTAAAATAGAAAAATTACACCCGCGAAGCCAAGCAAAATCCAAACCCGAATCAACGAGTCAATGTATTGACTTTAGCATAATTTTGTAATTTGAGCAAATCCATTAAGAAACAACTAACTTAAGTGCTTTGCCTTAAGTTCGCTTGTTTCCGGTTCGGCATATTCCGGCATTGCCTGACTTATCCCCCTGCCTGACTTACCTTGTTCCGATGATAATGCTTGCACAGCGCCAAGAGCGCCCGGCCCCATCCTTTATTCACTTTATCCAAAGATAATGATTTACGTTTGCAATAGCTTTTTTTTGAGCTTGACAACGTGAAATAAAAAAATCCCGTACTAGCAACTACAATCGATTGACAAAAAAAGCATTTACCGGTAAAAAACAAGAATTGACCTCATCTTAGTCCTTCATACCGCTGCCATGGAACATCATGAAAACCAAGCCGCCCAGGCATACAATGCCTTACCGGGCCGCGCCAAGCCAGTGATCATCACCGAACCGCATGCCATCACCGGCCAGCCGCAGCATCCGCCATTTCCAGAAGGCCTGCAAACCGCCCAATTCGCCCTTGGTTGCTTTTGGGGAGCGGAACGTAAATTTTGGCGGCAGCGCGGCGTATTCAGCACCTCCGTGGGCTATGCCGGCGGCGTAACGCCCAACCCGACCTACCGAGAGGTTTGCTCAGGGCTCACCGGCCATGCCGAAACCGTGCTCGTCGTGTTCGATCCCGCGTCAATAAGTTACGAACAACTATTGGCGCTATTCTGGGAAGCCCATGATCCCACCCAAGGCATGCGCCAAGGAGCGGATATCGGCTCCCAATACCGCTCGGCAATTTACACCCACAGTGAAAACCAATACCGGTTGGCGCTTGCCAGCAAACAACATTACCAGCAAAAAATAAACCTACGAAATTTTGGCCCCATCACCACCGAAATTAAACCCGCGGGAGTATTTTACTACGCCGAAATTGAACACCAACAATATTTGGCAAAAAATCCCGACGGTTATTGCGGATTGGGAGGGTTGAACATTGATTATTAAAAACCCTGAATAAACAACAAAATTGGTCAAAAAAAAACAGGTAAAGCGACAATAAATCTCCGAAAACCCAATTTCCGACCCGACATCGAGCCTGATCCGAACATTTTCACCTGCTCAAATCTTCATTCACACATCCGGCGTAATTTGCCTGTATCAGCGTAAAATTCATCCGCAAGCCTAGGATTTATGCCGCTTAAACCCCAATCCTAAGCAGTCACGTTGATCTAGAGTCGCGCCCCGCCGTGATTCTTTTAAGTATATAAGCTGTTAACAAAAATATCTCTCCATGCATGGCCATGGGTAACGCCCGTCCGAAAAGACCTTTTACGTTTAATTAACATAGCTTTTTAACAGACTGTCGACTTTCTCAAAATTTTGCCAGACTTGATCAATATATAGTGAACTGAAGCCGTTTTGACACAATATGTTGTGGTGATTTTTTGACAAAATGAATTTTTCACCAACCTGTTAAAGAATATGGCGATAGCTTCAGAAAAATGCTAAATTATAAAAAAACTTCCTTACAAATATATTTCAGCAATCCTGACCGCGGCTGAAATTATTCTTTTTGAATTTCGTCACACAATCAATAAGATAAGATACACAACAAGAACTTCCTAACTCATGTTGACATCAACCGAGTGCTAGGCTATTATTGAGCAATGTGAATCTTGAAAAAAATGTCAAGAGTTGCGCGCCTTACTTGGCCTTTTTGCGGCGCGGACGCCTGGCCGCTTCGGCGCTAGCGAGCAACTCAACCGGCGGTATCGGCCTGTTGCGGCCTTATATTGTGAATATTAAACCATGAATTATGATCTTCCATTTACGGATTAGATCATTTTGCACCTGCACACAGCTACATTTTATTTTTTGCAATGTAGAGTCTATGCCCGCAGCCAAAACCCCTAGTTTACGGCATATGGCGTTAAGTATTAATCCGGTAAGCGCTAATCTAATTCACGCGCAATTAAAACCAAAAACTAAAGTTTTGACTCACCCTTAAGACACTTTAATTTTTTTAGCAGATTAACCATGAATAATTTTTTTAAAACCCGCCAATGCCACTATCTAAAAATATTAAAATTCGGATTGGCAACTGTCGGCTTTAGCGCGGCAGTCAATGCTCACGCGGCTCCGGCGGCGGTTTACGAAAACCGGAACGATCATTACCGCACCGGCGCCAATCTTAACGAGACCATCCTGAACACCTCAAATGTCGTGGGCAACAACTTCGGTTTATTATTCACCATGCCGGTGGACAGCCCCATCCACACCCAACCGCTTTACGCGCCGAATGTCTCTATCGGCGGCATCAAGCATAACGTGATATACATCGTCACCGCCTCCGCCAATGTGTACGCCTTTGACGCGGACCATTCCGGCCCGGCGTTGTGGATGGCCCGCCTAGGTTTACACACCGGTTTTACCGGCTACAACTGGGGCGTTAACAGCACCCCCATCATTGATCCCAACACCGGCTCCTTGTATGTCGTTGCGCGCGGCAGCAACAATATCCTTAACGTATTCAAATTGCATGCCCTGGACATCGCGTCGGGCGCGGAAAAATTCGGCGGACCCGTGAATGTCAGCGGCAGCTATACCTTCAACGGCGCAAACTTTGAAACCCTCAATCAGCAATTGGTGCAACACACAGGGCTAGCCTTGGCCAATGGCAATGTGATATTCGGTTTCGCCGGAGTTGACGAAGGGCCGGGCCTAAATTACAACGGCTGGGTACTTTCTTACAACGCTCAAACCTTGCAACAAAACGGCGTATTCCTCACCACCCGCAAATCGCCCGCCATCGGCGGCGGCGTATGGCAATCCGGACGCGCGCCGGCGGTGGACGACGAAGGCAATGTCTATTTTCACGTCGGCAACGCCTATCAACTAAACAATTTCGGTCTTTCCACCAACGGCTATGACGGCGTCAACAACTTTAGTGAAAGCATATTAAAAACCGACCACAATCTTAATCTCCTGGATTGGTTCACCCCTATCCAATGGCAAAAACTGGACGAAAACGACACGGACACCGCCAGCTCCGGCCCCTTGCTGGTTCCAGAGGCTAATTTATTAGTCGGCGGCGGCAAGGACGGCAATTTATACGTATTGAACACCAATAACATGGGCCGCTTAAGCGCCAACAACGGCAAAATGGTACAAAACTTGCCGACCCCGAATACTAAAACCGCGGCCATTTTTACCGGCCCGGTATTTTGGCAACGTAGCGCCGCGCAAGGCGGCAGCCTATTGTTTAACGTATACGCCCCTGGGCCTATTTACGCCTTCAAATTTAGCGGCGGCAGTTTTTACCCTGCTCCGGTCTCCGTGACGCCGGCGGGTGAAAACTCGCGCTCCGGATACGAAATCTCCTATTCCTTATCCGCCAACCAAGATGCCAGCGGCACCGGCATTCTATGGGCATTAATCAGCAACCCGTCCGTCAATAAAAGCGTACTACGGGCCTATAACGCGGAAAATCTCAGTCAGGAATTATGGAACTCCGCGCAATACTCATCCGACAGTTTAACGGCTGCCTCCACCTACATACCGCCAACCATCGTTAACGGCAAAGTTTACGCCCCAACCAACGCCCACCAATTGACGGTATACGGATTGAAACCTTAAATTGAAACATTAGACCGAAACATGAAGGAGTTAACCGTTATGCATCCTTTTAATGCCGGACGTTCCCCAATCCTTACCGCCTTAAGCATCGGCCTAGCTCTGCTTGTTTCAAACGCGCGCGCCGGGACGGCCGCTGTTTACGAAAGCCGAAACGACCACTACCGCACCGGCGCTAATTTGAATGAAACCTTATTAAACACCGCCACGGTCAATTACGGCAATTTCGGATTATTATTCACCTTGCCGTTAGACAACCATAGCGATACTCAAATTCTTTACGCGCCGGGCGTCTCCATTAAAGGCGCCGCGCACAATGTGATTTACGCCACCACGGCCCTAGGCAGCGTCTACGCCTTTGACGCGGACCAAGCCGGCGCTCCGTTGTGGCATGCCAAACTTGGGCCCATAACGGCAGCCATCAACAGCACCCCCATCATAGACCCCGCCAGCGGCATCCTGTATGTCGTCGTCAGAACAGGAACCTACAAAACCGGCTTTCAATTCACGTTACATGCATTGGACATTACCAGCGGCGCGGAAAAACTGGGCGGGCCGGTGAAAATAAACGCCGCCCATTCGGCTAACGGATATACGGTAAACATAGCCAACCAAAGCTTGCAGCAACATGCCGGCCTAGCCTTATCCCAAGGCAATTTGCTGATCGGCTTTGGGTCCATCGCTTCCGGAAACGGCACGGAAGGCAGCAATATCGATTACAACGGCTGGATACTATCCTACAACGCCAAAACCCTAACGCAAAACGCCGCCTTCGCCACCACCGTCATTCCGCCGGCGGTTGGGGCCGGCGTTTGGCAATCGGGACGCGCACCGGTCATAGACGATCAAGGCTATGCCTATTATTTCACGGGCAACTCCTATACGTTCAGCAACTTCACGCTTTCGAGCAATGGTTACGACGGCGTCAACAACTTCAGCGAAAGCCTATTGAAACTAAACCCCGCCAACCTGGAACTGACGGATTGGTTTACCGTCGGCAAATGGCAATACCTTGACGACCACGACTTAGATCTTTCCAGTTCCGGCCCATTGCTGATTCCGGGCGCCGACTATATAGTCGGCGGGGGTAAAACAGGTCAGTTATATATGTGGAATATAAACAACCTTGGAAAATGGCAAGCTAACGATAGCCAAGTCCCGCAAATCATTCCGCCCTTGAGTAAAAAAATCTTTAGCATCTTCGGCGGCCCGGTGTTTTGGCAACGCAGCGCCGCGCAAGGCGGCAGCCTGTTGTTCCTTGCCTACGTCGGCGGAAACGGCCTGCAAAGCTCGCCGGTTTACTCCTATGCATTTAACGGAAACGGCTTTAACCCAACCCCGGTAACCAATAGCCCGGCGGCCGACACCCTCAATGCCGACGGCCACCAAACCGACATTGCCCTCTCCGCCAATGGCGACACCCCCGGCAGCGGCGTCATTTGGGCCTTCATCACTGACTTTACCACCAAAAACAGCGTGCTAAGAGCTTATGACGCGCAAAACCTGGGCAATGAATTATGGAACTCCGCCACTTATTTATCCGACAATCTGAACAGCAAAACCAATAAAAATCCGCCTACCGTGGCGAATGGAAAAGTCTATGTGGCGTTGGATGCGTCTGAATTGGCCGTTTACGGCCTGTTCGCCCATTCAACGCCGGAATTGGCGCTGATTTCCAATCAAAATACCCAAATCGGCTCTCAGGTAAACCTACCGGTGCAAATCATCCAAGCAGCCGGCGGCGTATCAAAGTTTTCCGCCGCCAACTTGCCGATCGGTTTGAGCATCAATCCAACTACCGGAGTCATCAGCGGAACCCCGACCAAGAACGGTTCCTATCAAACCGTGGTTTCGGTCAGCGTCAACGGCGGCAGCGTCAGAAGCATTGGCTTTAGCTGGACAATTCATGCCTAAACCGTCCTGCCGACGCGGTCCCGAAATTCCTTATCCCTAGAGACCTGTGGCCGGCGGCAAAGCTTAAGCTAGATGCAAACAGCTAAATTAACCCGCCAAGCCATGGCCGGCCTAAATCCCGCCGCCGGACTCGAACAAATCGCTCCGCGCCAAGGCTTGGCTAACCAAACTGCCCGGCGATACGCTATGCGTCAACCACACGTTGCCGCCTATGGTCGAACCGGCCCCGATGGTAATCCGGCCTAAAATAGTCGCGCCGGCGTAGATCACCACATCGTCTTCCACGATCGGATGCCGTGCATTGCCTTTCACCAAGCTCCCGTTTTCATCCTTGGCAAAGCGCTTGGCCCCCAAAGTCACCGCCTGATATAAACGCACCCGGCGGCCAATCACCGCGGTTTCGCCAATCACCACACCGGTGCCATGGTCCACGAAAAAACTGTCGGCGATTTGCGCGCCGGGATGAATATCAATGCCGGTGGCCGAATGCGCCAACTCGCTAATCATGCGCGCCACCATCGGCGCTCCCGCCCGGTACAAAGGATGGGCGATACGGTAATGCATCACCGCCAACACCCCGGGATAACACACCAACACCTCGTCCGCGCTGCGAGCCGCCGGATCTCCCTCATACGCCGCCTGCACATCGCTGTCCAACAAACGCCGAATCCGCGGCAATTCGGCGGCGAACGACTTGACGATGGCCTCCGCATGGCCGGGCGCATTCCCGACATGCTCCGCGCCGCGCAAACTAAATTGCAATTCCAGCAACACTTGCCGGTACAACTCATGCAGCGCGGATTCCAGGGTATGGCCGACAAAATAATCCACCCCGCCCTCGGACAAATCCGGCCTTCCCAGACGGTGCGGAAACAAGGCCGCGGCCAATTGCTCCAACACCGCCTGCAACGCTTTTTTCGCCGGCAGCTTAGGCGGCTGATGCAGCAAGCCCCTTACTTCCAGGTAATCCGTCCGAATCTCGCGCAATTCCGCCACCAACGCGGACACATCCCAATTCACCCCGGACCAGCGGCTGGTCATATCGCCAAGCCTTGCTGATCAAACAAACCTTCAAACAAAGCCGAACTCAAATAACGCTCGCCGCTATCCGGTAAAATCACCACGATGGTTTTACCGGCGTTTTCCGGACGCTTGGCCACCCGCACCGCCGCCGCCGCCGCCGCGCCGCAGGAAATGCCGGCCAGAATACCCTCTTCCCGCGCCAAGCGCCGCGCATAATCAATCGCCTCCTCATTGCCGACCCGCTCAATTTCATCCACCAAGGACAGATCCAACACCTCCGGCACGAAACCTGCGCCTATACCTTGAATTTTATGCGGCGCAGGCTGCAACGGCGCGCCCTCGCGGGTTTGCGTCAACACCGGGCTGCTTTCCGGCTCCACGGCGATGGAGATGATAGACTTGCCCTGCGTCAGTTTAATATAACGCGACACCCCGGTAATCGTGCCGCCGGTGCCGACCCCGGACACAAAAATATCCACCGCGCCGTCGGTATCGCGCCAAATTTCCGGGCCGGTAGTGCGCTCATGAATCGCCGGATTCGCCGGATTTTTGAATTGCTGCAACAAAACGTAGCGGCCCGGATCGGAAGCGGCGATTTCCTCAGCCTTGGCCACCGCGCCCTTCATCCCCTTCGGCCCCTCGGTCAACACCAATTTTGCGCCGTAGGCGGCCAACAACTTACGCCGTTCAATGCTCATAGTCTCCGGCATGGTCAGGGTTAACGGAATACCGCGCGCCGCCGCCACAAACGCCAGCGCGATACCGGTATTACCGCTGGTCGGCTCGATGATTTCCTTACCCGGCCCCAACAAACCGCGTTCTTCGGCGTCGTTAATCATGGCGGCGCCAATACGGCACTTCACCGAATACGCCGGATTGCGGCCCTCGATTTTAGCCAGCACCACCGCCTCAGCGCCGTCTGTAATCCGATTCAGCCGCACCAAAGGCGTGTTGCCGATAGATTGAGAATTATCTTGAAACCATGACGACATATATCCCTCCCAAAATCATTAAAAAATTCAAGTTTACTTTATCCTGCACGCCAAGCCAAATACCCGATGCAAATCTAATTTTGTCAGTTCTAAATCCAATTTTATCAATTGCTTTTCTAGCATGCCGTGCCTAGAATGTAAGCTTTGGTAACCATATTTTAACAAATATGCCGGAACTCACTTTAATCTCGGCCTGCCTAGGCGGAGCGCTGATAGGCGGCGCATCCGCCTTGCTACTATACAGTCATCGCCGCGTCGCCGGCATCTCCGGCATAGCCGCCGGCCTGTTAACGCGCTGGAGCCAGGAAAGCGGCTGGCGTCTGGCATTCATACTCGGTCTCGTCGCCAGCGGTCTGCTCTACCAAGCCCTAGGCTTGCCCTTGCCCATCAACATCGACGCCTCGCCCGGACAATTGGCCGCCGCCGGACTCCTGGTCGGCTTCGGCAGCCGCCTCGGCGGCGGCTGCACCAGCGGCCACGGCGTCTGCGGCATAGCCCGCTTGTCGCCGCGTTCCATCGTCGCCACCCTGACGTTCATGCTCACGGCCGGAGTCGTAGTTTATTTGACGCGCCACGTCATGGGGGCGGCATGAACGGCAAATCCTTAATATTCGCCTTCGGCTACGGCTTATTATTCGGCTTGGGACTCATCGTCGCCGGCATGACCAACCCGGCAAAAGTCAAAGCCTTTTTGGATGTCGGCGGCGACTGGGACCCTAGCCTCGCCTTCGTCATGCTGAGCGCCTTGCTTGTGCTAGGGGTGGCGCAACGCCTCTGGATCAAAACCGAGGCCGAAGATAACGAAACCAACACTTGCGGCGGCGACCCTGGGCTGCTGGATGCGCGCCTCATACTAGGGGCCGTATTGTTCGGCGTAGGCTGGGGAATATCCGGCATCTGCCCCGGACCGGCCCTAGTCGGACTGAGCAGCGGCCTCGGCGGCAGTTACGTGTTCATCGCCGCCTTATTCGCTGGCTTCGCCTTGTTTCGTTTTTGGAACAAATCCTAAACTATTCCGTGGCTTGGCGGCGGAGCGGCCGTTTGTCGAAACCGCTGCTGGCTTTCACTAAATAGGCCGGACGTCCTTTGACTTCCTCGTATATCCTGGCAATGTACGCGCCGATAACGCCAAGGCTAATCATAATAAAACTGCCGATCAACAACAAACAAATAATCGTAGTGGCAAAACCGGAAACCGCCTGACCGTTAAAAAAAGAAAACAAAGCGTCGGCCGCCACGAAAAAACCCAAAATCATGGTCAACACGCCAAGCAGGGTCACGATTTGCAATGGCAAAGTAGTGAAAGAAGTCAAAGCCGTCACCGACAATTTCAACAAAGAAAAAAAAGACCACTTACTTTCCCCCGCTTGCCGCTCCTCCACGTCGAAATACAAATAAGACTCGCTAAACCCAATCCAGCTGGTCAAACCGCGTAAAAAACGCTGCCGCTCAGGCAAACGCCGCACGATAATATCCACCACCTCGCGATCCAGCAATTTAAAATCCGAAGCGTTTTCCACATCAATACCGCCCAGCTCGGAAATCATCTTATTCATCAAATACACCATCGACCTTTTCGGCAGCGAATCGCCGTTACGGTTGCGCTTAACCGCGTGCACGATATCCGCGCCCTGCCTCCATTTTTCCAGCATCTGCGGAATTAAATCCGGCGGATGCTGTAGATCGGCATCGATAATAATCACCGCATCGCCGCCGGCATGCTCCAAACCGGCCAACATGGCGCTTTCCTTGCCGAAATTACGGCTCAAGGCCATGACCCTAATCCGCGGCTCCGCCTTGCACAATTCCAAAGCCGCAAGATACGTATTGTCCCGGCTGCCATCGTCCACGACAATAATCTCCCAATCCATCCCGGTTCCGCCCAACACCAGAGAAATAGTTTGCACCGCCTGCGCAATGCCTTGCTGTTCGTTATAGGCTGGCACTACGACGCTGACTAAAAAATTCAAATCCGACGCCATAACATATCAATCGTTTAGAAAACTAAAAACTTCCTGCTGACTCTCAAGCTTCAGCCGATGCATCATACCCGCCGGGAAGCCGGTATGAGCTCTTCGATTAAAGAATTTAGCATTTGCCGATCCATTAAGGGTAATCAGAAAAAACTTACAACCCCTTGTAAAAAGACACCCAGAGGTTCCATCGAAGATTTTGGCTAACGAAGCGCCTAAAGCAAACCAACCACAAGGCCTTGACGGCCGGCTTCACGCCAACAGCTCTTCAGAGTCGGCAAGATTGTCCCGACATTACGCCAACAGCCTATTTTTTAGAATTATCCAACAGACTACGTAAATCGGCGAACGGACTAAACGTCGCCGCCGCGGCCGCGGCCGCTTTGCCGCCGCCGATCTGCAAATCCCCGTACCGCACTTGCTCCTCGAAGCGCTGATGCTCATTATCGTGGCAATACAAACACAACAACTCCCAATTACTGCCGTCGCTAGGATTATTGTCGTGGTTATGGTCTCTATGATGCACCGTCAACTCGCGCAAATTCTTATGATTGAATTCACGCGTGCAACGTCCGCAAATCCACGGAAACAACTTCAACGCCTGCTCGCGATATCCCTTCTCCCGCTCTTCCTTATATCGCCGCGCCTGGGCGATAATTTCGTTCGCCTTGCTTGAAGCCATGACTTTACCCCTACCCTTGATATAATTAACCGCCGGTCATACTCATATGCCTAAATATCACCGGCTGCTCATAAATATTAAACTGATGCCGCTCCGGCTTCAACACCATGGCATCAATCAATGCCTGCTTCAAACGCGGCATATCGCCCGGATATTCACGCAACAACGCTTTTAAATCCACGCTATCCTCATTGCCTAAACACAATAGCAAACGCCCGGCCACGGTCAACCGCACCCGGTTGCAACTAGCGCAAAAATTCTCGCTGTGCGGAGATATGAAACCCACCCGCGTCCGCGCGCCCTCCACCCGGTAATACCTTGACGGACCGCCGCTGGACTCTTCGGTCGGCGTCAAGCTAAACCGGCCTTGCAAATCCTCGCGGATACGCTGACTAGGATAAAAACACAGCTCGCGGTCATGCCCGCTAACCTCTCCCAACGGCATTTCCTCAATGAAACTGATATCCAAGTCACGCTCCACGGCAAAACCGACCAAATCCGCCGCCTCGTCATGATTAAAACCTTTCAGAATCACCGCATTCAACTTAATCCGCTCGAAACCGGCGGCGCGGGCAGCGTTAATGCCCATCAACACCTGCTCAATGTCGCCGGTGCGCGTCATGGCCTTGAATTTAGCCGGATTCAAAGTATCCAGACTGATATTCAACCGCCGCACCCCGGCGGCCCGCACATCGGCCGCCATGCGCGGCAATTGCGAACCATTGGTGGTCATCGTCAACTCCCGCAACCCCGGCAACGCCCCGACCTGCTGCAATAAACTCAACACCCCTTGCCGCACCAGCGGTTCGCCGCCGGTAATACGAATTTTCTCCACCCCCAACTCTACGAAGGCCCGGCAGACAAAAGCGATTTCCTCCAGGGACAGCACCTCCGACCGCGGCAAAAACCGCATATCCTCCGCCATGCAATACACACAACGAAAATCGCAACGGTCGGTGATGGACACCCGCAAATAATTCACCCCGCGCCCGAAACGGTCAACCAAACCGGAAGGACTAACGGACTTTTGCATCAAACCGTCTTGCATCAAACTATCTCGCATAAAACTGTCTTGCATAAAACTCCACCTCGCCCGCGTCCGGAAAGCCCAAGGCGTGCGATGCACGCCGGCCCGGTTCGCGGAATAATGGCGAATCGCCATCAAATATCAATCGCATTGAAAACTACCCGCTCCGGCCGGCGCCGGAATGGGCGAAATCCATGCAAATACCAAACAAACTTTCCCACACATCACCGGGAGCCTGCCCCTTGGCCTGCAAATCAGCCGCCGCGCAAGCCCGCAAAATAGAATACAGGCCCGCGGTTTTTAAACGCCGGCGAGCCGCGTCCGCCGCCAGATGCCGATCTCCGCCAAAACCGCCGCCGCTTTTGCCTTGCAACAAGGCCCGCGCTTCGCGGCTCAAAGCCCACAACACCACCGGCGGCGGCAAATTTTCCGCCCGCAAGCCGTGCAACACCCGCGCCGCCCGCGCCGCGTCTCCCGCCAGCACGGCATCGGTCAATTTAAACACGTCGAACCGCGCCTGATCCGCCACCGCCTCGGCTAACAATTGACGACTGACCGTAGTTTCACCATATAAAACATACAACTTCTCAATCTCTTGCGCCGCCGCCAGCAAATTGCCTTCCACCCGCGCCGCCAGCAAATCGGCCGCCGCGGCCTCCAAACGCAAGCCGCGCCGCTCGGCGCGCCGCCGCACCCAGGCCGCCGTCTCTCCCGCCTGCAACGGCCAAACCTGCACCACCACGCCGGCGGCGTCAAACGCCTGCACCCACTGCGCCTTTTTAGCGCCGCCTTCCAGCTTGCCGGCGGTCATCAACAACAGCGCATGTTCCGGTTTACGCGCGCAAAAATCCCGTAAAGCCTTCGCGCCCTCCATTCCGGGCTTGGCCGAAGGCAAGCGCAAATCAATCAATTTTTTTTCGGCGAAAATAGACATAGCCTCCGCCGCTTCCGCCAACAACCGCCAATTCGCGCTTTCTTGCATCTGCAACACCTCGCGCTCGTCAAATCCGGCGCGGCGGGCGGCGCGTCTGACTTCATCCGCCGCCTCTCCCAATTGCAGCGGCTCGTCGCCGGTCAACAAATAAACCGGGGCCAAACCCTTTTTCAGGGTCGCCGCCAATTGATCCGGTTTGACGTACATGTCTTCTAGTGAGCGCCCGTTTGATCGTCCGTTTTAACGGCTGGAGCCGACGGACTTGGCTCCGATTGACTGGCCGGCGCGGGCGGTTTTTGATTATCCAAGGCCGCGCGGGCGCGCGACATCAAAACACGCGCCGCCTGTTTATACAGCTCGCCGCGAATGGTCAAATCCTCGCTCGCCTTACCCAATACCGCGGTTTGGTCATTGAAATACTCGCGCGCCAATTCTATGGTTTGTTCGTCTTGCAATAATTGATCCTTATTGTCGTACAACTGATAACGCAAATATAAATTCAATTCAGATTCGGTGGATTTACCGGTCGCGCCAATCGACAATACCCGATTGCTCATGTCTTCCTTCAACACCTTCACCACAATACCGGCGTCCGCCGATGAAGCCGCCAGTTTGGCCTTGGACAAACGCAACAAAGAACCGATCTCGCTTTGTAAACTAGAGGTAGCGCCGGACACGTAAACATTGCGCAGATTTTCCGGCAAATCCATGGAACCGCGCAACTGGTAACCGCAGCCCGCCGCCAGCAAACCGGCGAAACAAACCGCTCTTGCCCATCGAAACATATCGCTTAACTCCCGCTCAGACTACGATATTCACCAATTTGCCCGGCACCACCACCACTTTTTTCACCGGCTTGCCGTCCAAATGCAATTGCACGTGCGCATCGGCCAAGGCCAGTTCACGCACTTGTTCTTGAGTCGCTTGCAAATCAGCTTTCACCTTGGCGCGCAACTTGCCGTTCACCTGCACCACATACTCGATAGCGTCCTGCCGCAAGGCGGCGGCGTCCACCGCCGGCCAAGCGGCGGTCGCAATGTCGCCGGCGTGGCCCAGAGCGGCCCACAAAGCCTCCGCCGCATGCGGAATAATCGGGGCCAGCATCAACACGGCCGAGCTCAACACTTCCTGCCGTAACCCCCGGCCCTGCGCGCTATCATCCTCAAACCGGTGCAAGGCGTTCAACAACTCCATATTGGCGGCGATGGCCGTATTAAAAGTATGCCGCCGCGCCATATCGTCGGTCACCTTTTGCAAAGTCTGGTGCAAAAGCCGGCGCAGTTCTTTCTGCGCGCCGGTCAGATTCGCGGTATCCAAGGCCGTTGCCGGCAAGCCCGCCGTCACATGCGCATACGCCTGCCGCCACAAACGTTTCAAAAATCGCGACGCGCCTTCCACCCCGGCATCATTCCACTCCAGAGACTGTTCCGGCGGCGAAGTGAACATCGTGTACAAACGCACGGTATCCGCGCCGTATTTCTCAATCAACACCTGCGGGTCCACGCCGTTATTCTTGGACTTGGACATTTTTTCCACCGGCCCCACCGTTACCGGCGAACCGTCGGGCAAGCGTGCGGCGATAATCTTGCCCTTGGCGTCGCGCTCCACGTCAATCTCGGTCAAATTGTAATAACGCTTATGACCATGATCGTCCAGCTGATAAAAAGTTTCCGCCACCACCATGCCCTGGGTCAGCAGATTCTTGAACGGCTCCCCGCAACCGATCAAACCTTCGTCGCGTAACAGCTTGGTGTAAAAGCGCGCGTACAGCAAATGCAAAATAGCATGCTCAATACCGCCGATGTAATAATCCACCGGCAACCAATAACCCGCCCGCTCATCCAGCATCTTAGCGCCTTGGTCCGGGCAAGCATAGCGGGCGAAATACCAGGACGACTCCATGAAGGTGTCGAAAGTATCGGTCTCGCGCCGCGCCGGCTGACCGCAGCGGGGGCAATCGGCATGCGGAAAAGTCGGATGCGCCGCCAGCGGCGATTGCGAACCGTCCAGCACCACATCGCGCGGCAAGGTCACCGGCAATTGATCGTCCGGAACCGGAACCGTGCCGCAATCCGCGCAATAAATCACCGGAATCGGCGCGCCCCAATACCGCTGTCGCGACACGCCCCAATCACGCAAGCGAAAATTCGTCTTCACCTCGCCCTTGCCCAGCGTCCGCAACTTATCGGCAATGGCGTGGAAAGCTTCCTTAATGCTTTGGCCGTTGAACTCTCCTGAATTAATTAATCTATGCCCTTCATGTTTATCGCCATACCAGCTTTTCCATTGCATGGGATTAAACAGCGCATTCGATAAGTCGAATTCCAATCGCTCTCTATCCAAGTCTTCCACTTTGACCTTAACATTAGGGTCATTCACGAAAGAGACGCCCTCTTTTAATGCCCGTTTTAAAGCAGGGACATCGCCATTTTCGATAACTTGCTTAATCGACAACCCATATTTTAATGCAAATTCAAAGTCCCTCTGATCGTGCGCCGGCACCGACATCACCGCGCCGGTGCCGTAACTC
>CAIYSZ010000060.1 GCA_903928965.1 uncultured Pseudomonadota bacterium | reverse complement strand
GTATGACCAAACCTTGATGCGAAGCTATATAAATGGTCGCCGCGAACGTGTCATGCTTACTATATCTTACGGAAGTTCTCAGTCTCAGGATTTGAAGGCCCATCGTCAGGAAGTGTGCTACCGGTCTCAGGGGTTTGAAATTTTGAATTTGCGTCGTAATCTAATAAAAATTATGGATAAACCGGTGTCGGTTACCCAAATGCTGGCTTCTAAGCCCGATCGAACGGAAACTGTGATTTATTGGTTTACCATGGGTTCTAATGTGGTGATGTCGCCCTTGGAACGTTTGGTGGTGCAATTAAAATATGCGTTATCCGGTGTGATACCGGATGGTTTTTTAGTCAGAGTTTCTTTATTGGGACCCGATAATCAGGAGACTTTCGATTTACAGATGCGCTTTATTAACGATTTGGTGCGAAATATTGATGTCAATCTGCGCGATAGATTGATCGGTAATGTGATCAATTAATTAGGTTTTAAATATGAACCGCAAAGTTACTCGGCGCGGCAATTCTTCCAGTATTGTTTTTTTTATATTCGTCGGTTTTCTAAGCATATTTCTTGGGTTAGTTTGTAGTGTGGTGTCGGCTGTTTATGCAGTGATGATGCTTACGATTATTGTATTTATCGGGATTATTTTATACCGTTATCAATTCGGTGTATGGATTATGCTGACTTCCTTGCCGTTTGTTTACACTAATTTTATGCCGCACCAGATTCTTGGGGTTAAAGGGTTAAATCCGCTTAACTTGTTTATTTTGATTACCGGTTTTTCTATGTTTCTTTTTCAGATAACTAAGCCTGATCAATTCAAGTTGTTAACGATACCAAAACCTTTAAAATACTACTTGTTCATGATTACATTGGCGGCATTGGGCGGTTCGTTTTTTGCACATAAGTCTTTTCCAATATTGGATCCTAATGGCGTCTATGTTTACATGACCGCGCCTTTATATATCATGGATTATTATGTTAAACCCATTGTTATAGTGATTGTTGCGTATATGGTTGGTTTATACGCATTGAATAACAATTCAGCCAAGATTTTAATTTGGGGTCAATTGACCTGCTATTGCCTATTATTCGTCATACTTACGTTCGTAATTCTTAGATCAGGGATCAGTTTAAGCATGCTGGCTTCGCCTAAGGGACGTTCCTTACTCACCTGGACCGGAATGCACGCCAATGAGCTTGGTTTGTTTTTTAATTTTGGTTTGGCATTTTTCTTGTTTTCGTTTTTGTCCGTGGATGGCGGGTGGCAGCGATTTTGGTTATTCATTGGCGCGTTGTGTTGCGGTATGATGGCTTTAGTGAGTTTTTCGCGGGGAGCTTTTTTAGGTTTGATATTCACTGGTCTGTATTATTTTTTCACTCGACGCCAAATAAAGCCGCTCATATATGGTTCGATAGCCCTGATAGCGATTTTGCTGCTGCTGCCCAATGAGGTTTATTTGCGCATGAGCGAAGGTTTTACCGGTGTCGGCGGCGGCGCGAAAGATGTTTCCGCCGGGCGTATCGAGTCTATTTGGATGCCTCTTTTCCCGGAATTCTTTAATAGCCCGATTTGGGGGCATGGTTTAAGTTCTACTTTATGGGCTGACCCCATAATTTCCGGCAAGGTGCCTATTCGGCCGTTGCCTAGCCATCCGCATTCCGCTTATTTGGGGGTGTTGCTGGATTTTGGTTTAATTGGCGTGGTGGTGGTATTTTATTTCTTTAGCTCCATGTGGCGTTTGTTTAGGGGGGTGATGAAGACGTATCCCGATAAGTTTTGGCGTGGTTATTTTGAAGGAGCCTCTGTCTGCGTTTTAATATTCTTAGTGCAGGGGTTGACCGATGATCGCTTTACTCCGACATCACCTCAAGTTTATTTATGGTTTGCTTATGGCTTAGGTATTGGTTTAATGAATCGTTTAGGCGCTAATCTGAACGCGCCGGCGAGTCCGGCCAGGCAGACGGGTAAAATTCATCCGCAAGGGCAACGGCTTCGCCGCTTTAAAACCACGCAAATGGCTTCAGGTTGACTTAAGTAGCTATCTACAAGAACTATGAAATGTAAAATTACCTGTGAACCTATGATGTTTGGCTAAGTTTACGCCAGGTTTGGATGCTAAACTCAAGCCTAACAAAAAGTATTTACGGCTTGTTTTTGAAAAATATCACGTGTTTACATGGTGTTATGCTACCTATTGCTTAACACTTGAGACATATTGTTAAGAACTGACCCATGACTAGATGCATAGAGAGCTGTTGTTGATGGCTTATCCGAACCACTGGCTAAATGTTTTGGAGTTATTTGATTGACTTCCTTAAAAAAAGACGTTTTTGGCTTGACTTTCGTCAATGTTTATGACTTTGGGCTCCAATTTTTGGTGCCTATGGTGGTGGCGAGGGTGCTTAGTCCTGGCGATTTCGGTAGTTACCGGATGTGTTGGCTGGTGGCGATGACTGTTTATTCCTTGGCTGTCTTGCATATACCGCATAGTTTGTCGTATTTTTTGCCGCGAGTTGGGCGAGAAGATAAAATAAAGTATATTGTCAGCACCTTATTTTTATTAAGCCTGTTATCCGTGATGGCGGCCGCGGTCGTGAATCCATGGTTTCCGTTATTGCCGGTCAAGTGGATTCACGTGGGCCAGCCGGATTGGTATTTTCCGGTATTCATCGGTTTATGGGTCATGGGAGGGCTTAACGATTACTTAGCGATTGGGGATGGCCGGGTGCATTGGCAAATAAGAGCCATTTTGTTTTTGGCTACCGCTCGCAGCTTGCTGATCAGTTTAACCGCATGGCTGACGCACGATTTGTCCACCGTGTTGCTGGCGATGTTGGCGTTTGTGTCTATTAAGGCATTGTTGCCGCTAATTTACATGGCAAGGTTTTACCGCACGGCTTGGCTGCTGGATAAAACCGTATTGCGGCAACAGTTTAAGTATGCCTTGCCTTTTGGCATCGCACAGGGATTTTATGATTTGCGCTTGCAGTCCGAACAATGGATGGTGGCGGCGATGTTTAACGTCCGGCAGTTTGCGGCCTTTAGTTTGGGCGGTATGATGTCGCCTTTATTCTATATGTTACGTCAGTCCATCAATAATGCGGTGCTGCCAAGGTTGAGCGCATTGCACGCGGAGCATAAAATTGCGGAGTTGGCGCTTTTGAATAAAAAAGCGACTACGATGATCGGTTTTTTCGTCATTCCTTCGGCTTGCATATTATGGATGTATAGCAAGGAAGTTATTACGGTAATTTATACGGCGCAGTATCTTGACGCTGTTGATGTGATGCGAGTCTATATGATAGGCATTTTGCCGCAGGTGTTTGAAAGTCATTTACTGTTAAGGGTTTGCGGATTCGGCGGTTTTGGGTTAAAGCTGCATATGTTTATGTTGCCGCTGGCTTTGACTTGCAGTTATACCGGCATCCAGCTGATCGGTTTGCCGGGCGGCGCTTTGGGGAGCGTGCTTACGTCCTTACTTTCGCATTTATTTTCCGTAATGCGGGTGAGCAGGCATCTTGGCGCCGGTTTTTTTGAGTTATATGATATTAAACGCTTTTTTTTGTATCTGTTCATTGCAATGGTAGCCATTAATATCAGCGTCTATGTTGCGGATTATTGGGTGGATGAGTATTTATTGTCGTTTTGGCAAATTTATAACATTAATATTTCCCTAGCGCGGGGAGCCTTGGGGGGGGGGTACGCTATGCTGGTTTTTATATCGATTTGTTGGTTGAGTAAACTCATACCCTCTGGATTTAAATAAATGGGTATTACCCCTCTCGCTCACGAGATTGGGCGTTTTTTCTTTTATTCGCTTGACTTGATTTTTGAGAATGTGACTGGTGAGCAACCGACCTAATTTAGTTAGTGTTATGGCCCCTGCCCGGCTGCACATGGGCTTTATGGACTTAAGCGGAGCCTTGGGCCGGGATTTCGGCAGCATTGGCGTTGGCTTAAATGAATTGTATACCCAAGTCAATATTTCGCCGCAGAATGAGCTGACGGTTATCGGCGATGACGCTGAACGCGCCGCTAAATATGTGCGATTGTTATGTCATAGCATGGGGGTATCCGATGCCTTGCGCGTGGAAGTGGCGGCGGCGATTCCCGAACATGTCGGTCTTGGTTCCGGCACTCAAATGGCGCTGGCGATTGGAATCGGTATCGCTCGATTCTACGGCTTGCCGTTTACGGTGAGGCAAGTGGCGGTATTGGCCGACCGCGGCGCTCGCTCAGGGATAGGTATCGGGATTTTCGAGGAAGGCGGCTTGGTGGTGGATGGCGGCCGCGGACCCAATACTTTAACGCCGCCTTTGCTGGCGCGCATGGCGGTGCCCGATGATTGGCGTTTTATATTGGCGTTCGACCGCCGCGGCCAAGGCTTGCATGGCGAGCAGGAAATAAGCGCGTTTAGGACCTTGCCGCCGTTTGCCCGCTCCGCTGCCGAGCGGCTGTGTTATCTGTTATTGATGCAAGCCTTGCCGGCGGTGGCGGAAAACGATTTAGAGCGGTTTGGCGAAGTGATCACCGCTTTGCAAACCGCGGTTGGAGAGCATTTCGCGCCGGTGCAAGGCGGGGTGTTCACCAGCGCCGAGGTGGCGGCGGCGATGGATTATCTTCACGGCAAGGGCGCGCGTGCAATCGGGCAAACCTCGTGGGGACCTACCGGGTTTTGCTTGACCTCGGGCGCAGAGCGGGCGGAAGAAATGGCGGCCAATGCGGCGTTGAAGTTTAACAACGGCCATCTTGAATTTAAGGTGTTTAGCCCGCGCAACGCCGGAGCTGAAATTCTATTAAGCGGATAAGTAAGCAGCCGAAAGTCCTTTTGCATTATATGGGTAACGCAAGCCATTGATTCACGATGTGTCGATTACAAACGAACTGGCTGAGAAGCGCTTAACAAAAAAGACCGCCTGATTATCCACAAGCTTCGGTGATTCAAAAAATAAGCTGCGCTTCATGGCTTGGCTGAATCTTAAGGTTAATCAGGTGAGTGTTTGAAGAGGTTGGGTTTTTACCTTTTTATAGCGTAGTATTTTTTTGTTAGCCGCCTAACCGCGTTCCGCCATCAGTTGCGCGCCGTTTTCTTTCAACCAATACCGTGCGCGGGAATAGTCCGGCAGATGCAGCGATACCAGCGCCCAGAACGCCGCGGAATGGTTTTTGTGACGAATATGGCAAATTTCATGCACCACAACGTATTCAAAAACGTTAGGCGGCGCCAGGATGAGCAGCCAATTTAAATTGATGTCGTTTTCAAAGCCGCAACTGCCCCAGCGGCTTTTTTGCGCCTTGAGTTTTACGCTGCGCGGATGCAGATTGAAGCGGTCGGCATGTTTTTCTATATAGATGAGTGCATAACGGCGGGCTTGATTTTTTAACCATTGTCGTAGCAAGGGGCCGATAACGGCGCTTTCGGGTAGGGTATGCCGTGGCAGGGTCAGCAGCAGCCGGTTTTCATCCATGAGTTCTATGCGGGCGCCGCGCCGGTCGCCGGTTTGTATTTGCAAGGTGATCTCGCGTCCCTGGTACAGTACGCAGGCTCCGTCTTCGTAACGGCGCTGGGGCTGAATAGGCTGGGTTTTGTCGGCCAAGCGGGCGAGGGTGTTGCGTATCCATCCTTGTTGCAATACGACGAAGGCTTTGATTTGTTCTTCGGGGATTTGCGGCGGGGCTACCACTTCCACTTTGTCCGGGGTGACGACGATGCGGGTATGTTTGGCGCGTGGGCTGCGGCGGATAGTGTAGGGTAAGGAGTGCATGACGGGGGCTTTATTCTTGGATTTGGATTAAATCCCCATCCGGCCCGGTATCAATCTGCCCAGTGTTGATCATATGCGTCGCCAGTTGATACAGGGCTTGGTAAAGTTCGTCGCGGAGGGGTTGGCTAATAGAAATTTCGGCGAGCGCTCTTTGCATGCAGTGCATCCATTGGTCGCGTTCAGCGGGACCGATGGCGAACGGAAAGTGACGCATTCGCAGACGGGGATGGCCGTATTCCTCAATGAACAGGTTAGGCCCGCCCAACCAGCCGGAAAGAAATTTAAACAGTTTTTCGTTGGCCGGAGACAGGTTTTTGCCGTGCATGGCGCGGATGCCTTGTGCTTCGGGCAGGATGTCCATATAAAAGTAAAAGCGGTCCACCAAGCTATGCAATGGTTTTTCTCCGCCAAGCAGTTGGTAGGGTGTTACGGTCTCAATCATGGTTTAGGCGGCGGGAGGTATCGGTTGGTTGGGTAGCAGGGTATAATATGATCGTTATTTAAGCATAATTCAGTCAAATTAGCACTGAATGCTTGAAACTCGGCTTTGAATTTCGGGTCTTATGTTTGGTCTTTGTTTCATAGAGGTTTTTTTATGCGTTTAACTACTGCGACAGTTCGTTCTACCGCGGCCGCTCCGGCCATGAACAAGGTGTTGAGAAGCACTTATGCTTTGTTGGCCATGACTTTGTTGTGGAGCGCCGCAACGGCGGCCATGGCCATGTATTTCAATTTGCCCTATCCTGGGCCGATTTTGACGTTGCTGGGCTATTTCGGTTTGTTGTTTTTAACCACCCGCTTTAGCAATAGTGCGTGGGGCATATTTTGGGTGTTCGGCTTGACCGGTTTCATGGGCATGACCTTGGGCCCGATGCTCGACATGTATCTGCGCGCTTACGCCAATGGTTCTGAATTGGTGATGTTGGCTTTGGGCGGGACCGGTTTTATTTTTCTGGTCTTGTCGGCTTATGCCGTGACCAGCCGCAAGGATTTTAGTTTTCTCGGCGGTTTTTTGTTGACCGGCGTGCTGGTGGCGTTTTTAGCTGGCTTGGGAGCGATGCTGTTTTCGTTGCCGGGATTGGCGTTGGCGGTATCGGCCATGTTTGTTTTGTTGATGGCCGGCATGATTTTGTTCCAAACCAGTGAAATAGTGCATGGCGGCGAGACGAATTATATTTTGGCCACTGTCTCTTTGTACGTTTCCATCTATAATTTGTTTGTTAGTTTATTGCAGCTGTTGGGCGTTTTCGGAGGCGAGGAATAATCTTTCCATTGCTGATTCTGGTCCACTCTAGGCCGCAAGGTTTCGGCGAGCCGGCCCACTAAGTTGGAGCCGGCTTTTTTTGACGCCGCCTACTTCGTTAGGCGGCGTATTGTTTTATAGGATTGAAATCTTAAAGCATGAGCGATTTTATCCCCGGACAACGTTGGATTAGCAATACCGAATCGGAATTGGGTTTGGGCATTATTCTGGAAGTTGAGTTTAATCGGGTGGCGGTATTGTTTCTGGCCACCGGGGAGCGCCGGGTTTATGCGCGCGATAACGCCCCGCTTACTCGGGTGGCGTTTAGCGCCGGCGATGTTATCGAATCCGTTGATTACTTGAAAATCACCGTGCAGCAGGTGGAAGAGCATGCCGGTTTGTTGACTTACATTGGCTGGGACGATGCCGGCGCGCCGCAGCAAATTGATGAAATGGAGCTGAATCATCATATCCAATTCAATAAGCCGCAGGACCGCCTATTTACCGGACAGTTTGATCCCAGTGCGTGGTTCGATCTACGCTACGAAACCTGGCGCAGGCTGCGGAAGCATTATCAGTCCCCGGTGAAAGGACTGGTCGGCGCGCGCGCGGCTTTGATCCCGCATCAGTTGTATATTGCGCAGCAGGCGGCTAATCGCGCCACGCCCCGCATTATGCTGGCCGATGAGGTGGGTTTGGGAAAAACCATTGAAGCAGGTCTGATCATACACCATCGATTGATTAATGGTTTGAGCCGGCGGGTTTTGGTTTTGGTGCCGGAAAGCTTGCTTTATCAATGGCTAGTTGAGATGCTGCGGCGTTTTAATTTGCGTTTCAGCTTGTATGATCAGGCGCGCTGCTTGTCCAGCGCGGAAGATAACCCTTTTGCCGAAGAGCAGTTGGTCTTGTGTAGTCAGCAATTATTCAGCGATTTTCCGGAACGGCAGGCGCAAGTATTGGCCGCGGATTGGGATCTGGTCGTGGTGGATGAGGCGCACCATTTGGAATGGAGCGAGCGGGAAGCGAGCCCGGAATATCGGTTTGTGGAACAATTGGCGGCGTTAAGCCCCGGTTTGATTTTGCTGACGGCGACGCCGGAGCAGTTGGGCCGTGAGAGTCATTTCGCTCGCCTGCGTTTGTTGGACCCGGATCGTTTTTACGATTTTCAGGCCTTTTTGGCCGAGGAATCATTGTTCCAACCGGTGGCCGAGTTGGCGAACGCCTTGATTTCCGGTGAGCCCTTGGCGGAGGATGAGCTGCGGCGATTGGATGAGCTGTTGCGGCGCGACAAAGTAGAGAAATTGTTAGCGCGGGTGAATGATGCCGAGGCTCGGGATGCGCGCGATGAATTAATCAAGTTATTGCTGGATCATCATGGCACAGGGAGGATTCTGTTTCGTAATTCGCGGCATACGGTGAAGGGCTTTCCGGATAGGGAGCGGCATGCGTACGTCTTGGCCGGCGAGGAGTGCGCGGATTTGGCCAACAGCCCGTATTTTGTTTGGCTGGTGGACAAATTACAGGAGTTGGGCGACGAGAAAGCGTTGTTGATTTGCCATTCCGCGGATACTGTGATTAAGCTGGAGCAATTGTTACGGCGTCATGTGGGGCATACGGCGGCGGTGTTCCATGAAGGCATGAGCATTATTGAGCGGGATCGGGCGGCGGCGTTTTTCGTGGATGAAGAAAGCCGGGCGCAGGTGTTGATTTGTTCGGAAATCGGCAGCGAAGGGCGAAATTTTCAATTCGTACGCCATTTGATTTTGTTCGATTTGCCGGAAAATCCGGATTTATTGCAGCAGCGCATCGGCCGTTTGGATCGTATTGGTCAAAAGCATGTGATTCAAATACATATTCCGTATTTGCCCGCTTCCCGGCAGGAGGTGTTATTCCGCTGGTACGATGAAGGCTTGGACGCATTCAGGCATAATTGCAGCGGTGCGGCTCATGTGTATAAATTGATGGCGGAGCCCTTGCGCGAGGTGTTGGGGCATTACTCTCCGGCGGCGGTGGATGATTTGGTCGCTCGGACCCAGGAGGCCAATCTTCGGATTGAGGCTGAATTGCAGAGCGGACGGGATTGGCTGTTGGAGTTGAATTCATGCCGCCAGGAAGAAGCGGAGCAGTTGGCGGCCTTGATCGACCGCGAGGAGAGAGCCGGCGATTTCTGGGAATATCTGGAAGCCATGTTCGACTGTTACGGGGTGGACGTGGAGGATCATTCGCGGGATTGTCATATCTTGCGGCCGAGCGAGAATCTGCGCATCGCGCATTTTCCGTTATTGCAAGACGATGGTATGACGGTGACGGTGAGCCGGGAGGTTGCCTTAAGCCGCGAGGACATGCAATTTATCACCTTGGAACATCCGATGGTTTCCGGAGCGATGGATTTGGTCTTGTCCAGCGAAACCGGAAACGCGGCGGTCGCCGTGGCGCGCCATCCGCGTTTGAGCGCCGGGCAGTTTTTGCTTGAATTATTGTTTGTGGTGGAATGCAGCGCGCCGCCTGAGTTGCAGTTGGGCCGGTTTTTGCCGCCGACGCCGATCCGCGTTTTGGTGGATCAAAAATTCAAGGACTGGGCGTCTGAAGTGGCGCATGAGAGTTTATTGGACACCGGGGACGCGATTGAAAAGAATCAGATTAGCGATTTTTTGCATGCGCAGCGGGATTTGATTTTGCGCATGATTCATCAAGCCGAAGAGATTGCCGGCATGCAAATGCGGAATATCGTGGCGCAGTCCAGCAACGCCATGATCGCTGCCTTGACCGGGGAGATTAAGCGCTTGGTGCGGTTGAAGCAAATCAATCCGGGGATTAAGGAGCAGGAAATCGAACAATTGAAGGAGGCGGTCATGTTGTCGCACGAGAGCATGCAAGAGGCGCAATTGCGCTTGGATGCCGTAAGGTTTGTGATTATTGCAAATTGGCAAAATAATTCTTTTGATTATTGAGCGGATGTCATTACGTAAAAAAAAATTGCCGCAACAACCCGTCAGCGCCGTCATTGATTCGCTGGCCCACGACGGGCGAGGCATTGCGCGGGTGGATGGAAAAATAGTTTTCATAGTCAACGCCTTGCCGGGTGAGCAGGTCGAATTCATTTACACCGATAGCCGGCGCGATTACGCCGAGGGTAAGGCGGTGGCCTGGATGGAACCGGCCCCGCAAAGAGCGGAACCTTTATGCGAATATTACGGGGTGTGCGGCGGTTGCAGTTTTCAACATGTGGCCGACGCCGCGCAGATTGAGTTCAAGCAGGATTTGTTGCGCGAGCAATTCGGCCGCATAGGCAAGTTGACTATCCACGAGATTTGGCCAGCCTTGATCGGCCCGCATTGGGGCTATCGCGCCAAGGCGCGCTTGGGTGTGAAATACGTGCCGAAGAAAGCTAAGGTTTTGGTCGGGTTTCGCGAACGAGGCCAGCCGTTTTTGGCGGACATAGGCGTTTGTAAAGTGTTGCAGCCGATAGTGGGCGAAAATTTGCCCGGCTTGGCCGGCATGATAGAACGCTTGAGCATTCGCGAACAAATTCCGCAAATTGAAATGGCGGTGGGCGAGGACGGGTGCGTGTTGGCGTTTAGGGTGTTGGTTTGGCCCACTGGCGAGGATATTGAGCTGATGCGCGCCTTCGCCGCCGAGAACGGCGTGCAAATTTGTTTGCAGCCAAAAGGGCCGGACACGATTACGCCGTTGCCGGGGGAGCAGGCGCGCATGCTGAGCTACGCGCTGCCGGAGTTCGGGTTGCGCTTGCAATTCAAGCCGGCGATGTTCACCCAAGTGAATTACGCCATCAACCGGCAAATGATAAGCCGGGCGGTGGCGGCTCTGGAATTGACGCCGGAGGATCGGGTGCTGGATTTATTTTGCGGATTGGGTAATTTCACCTTGCCGTTGGCGACGCGCGCCGGTTCCGTGGTGGGGGTGGAAGTGGACCAGCCGTTGTTGGAGCATGCCTGGGCCAATGCGCGGCTGAATAATATCGCCAATGTGGCGTTTCACGCCGCCGATTTGACGCGCGATGTGAGTGGCGCGGCGTGGAGCCAGCAGCGTTTTACTAAGATTTTATTGGATCCGTCGCGCGCCGGGGCGGCGGAAATTTTGCATAATTTTCGCCACTGGCGGCCGGAGCGGGTGGTGTACGTTTCTTGCAATCCGGCGACCTTGGCGCGCGATGCGGCAATCTTAGTCAATGAATTGGGCTATACCTTGGTTAAAGCCGGGGTGATGGATATGTTTCCGCAAACCGCGCATGTTGAGTCCATTGCCTTGTTTGTAAAATGATAAACGGTGATGTGTCCTTGGAGGTGGATGTGGCGCGGCAGGAATTGTACTTGTGGCTAGCCGGTGCGCTTGCGTGTGTCTATCCAGTCTCCACCGCGCGCAACGGAACCGGTCAAGAGCAAGGCAGTTTCCGCACTCCGCTGGGTTGGCACAAGATTCGGGCCAAAATCGGCGCCGGCGCGCCGCCGGGGGCGGTGTTCCGGGGGCGACGGCCTACCGGAGAGATATACTCGGCGGATTTGGCGGCGCTGCATCCTGAACGGGATTGGATTTTGAGCCGGATTTTGTGGTTGGATGGCTGTGAACCGGGCTATAACCGCTACGGCAAGGTGGATACCGGTCAGCGTTATATTTATATCCACGGCGCTCCGGACGAGACGGTGAACGGGACGGCGCAATCGCACGGTTGCGTGCGCATGCGTAACGCCGATGTGATCGATTTGTATCAGCGCGCGCCGCTTGGGACGCGGGTGTTGATTCGGTGAGGCGCGCGTGCCGCGCTGGGTAGTCGGGGTGGAATATTCCGGCGGCGCTTACGCCGGATGGCAGCAGCAGCCGGATAAGCCGTCGGTGCAACAGGTGTTGCAGCAGGCCTTAAGCCGGGTTGCCGATGCACCTATTTTACTGCATTGCGCCGGCCGCACCGACGCAGGCGTGCATGCGCTGGAGCAGGTGGCGCATTTTGATTGCGCGGCGCCAAGGCCGCCTGTGGCTTGGGTGCGCGGGGCGAACGCTTGGCTGCCGGCGGACGTACGGGTGTTGTGGGCCAGGGAGGCGGCGCCGGAGTTCCATGCCCGGTATAGTGCGCTGGCGCGTTGGTATCGTTATGTGATTTATAACCGGCCGGTCAATTCCGCCTTGTTCGCCGGCCACGCCACTTGGTGGGAGTGGCCGCTGGACGCCGGGCTGATGCAGCAAGGGGCGGATTATATGCTGGGCGAGCAGGATTTTAGTTCTTTCCGGGCGCAAGGCTGCGAGTCGGTCAGCCCGTTTCGGCGGCTGTATTTTCTGGATGCGCTACGGCAAGGCGATCAGATTTGGGTGGACGTATGCGCTAATGCGTTTTTGCATCATATGGTCAGAAATATGGTCGGCTCCTTGTTGGAAGTTGGCAGCGGCCGCCGGCCGCCGGGTTGGATAGGCGAGGTGTTGGCGCGGCGGGATCGGCGGCAGGCGGGCTTGACCGCGCCGCCGCAAGGCCTGCATTTGGCGGCGGTTTATTATCCGGAACGCTTTGGCTTACCGGCGCATCCACGCTTTGGCTGCTTGCCTGGGGATATTAAACGCTTCGGGGAGTAGGGTTTGAGGCTGCCCGTTTTTAGCCGGGTGCGATTAATCGGGTGCGATTAATGCGGGTGGCCGCGCATTTTTGACATGGTTTCTTAACTAAGCTGAGTGATATCTTGCAAGGTTAAGAAAAATACGTTGCTTTTGCGCTCATGACGTCTTCTAGAGTTTTTGGGTAGTAAACTCAGTCTGTTGCGCCTAATATTTGACCATTAAGCGGGTTTTTCGAGGTTATCCTAAGTATTACTACTCGGATAATGATAGGATTCGTAAACTTTTATTTTAATCTTTACAAATAATAGGCGATTGCCGGTACAATTTTAACCACAGCATTTTAAATCTAAACTTTTTTATTAGCGGCTAATCTAATCTCTAGGCATATTGTAACAAATGGCGGTAGGGCAGGTAAGAGGTTGATAATTTTACTAAGGCGGCCGTGAGTAAGTGCGCGCAAGCTCACAAGGTCTTTAGCATTGCGGGAACTATGTCCGGTAAGTGCTTTTTAAAACATTAGCTTAACAATGCCGAACCCAGACCGGTCTAACCTATCACGAAGCACATAGTCATGTTATAATTAATTTTATGCAAACTTGAAAGGGAAAGTCTATGAGAGCTAGTTACTTACACCTGCAAAGAAACGTTTTATTTTTGGCGGCTGTAATATTATTGGCTGTAGCCGGGATCAGTCATGCCACGCCGTTGCCCTTAAATGCGGAATGCGGGCCGGTGGGTGAGTTTGTTATCTCTCGTGCCAAGCTGATTGCCACTCAGGGTTATAGTTTGTGCTTCGAGGGAACGCCGGCAAATTTTAATAGCTCATCGACAACTGGCCCATGGACATGGCAGTGCTTGGGCAATAATGGAGGAGAATCAAGGAGTTGTTCAACCTCTCTTTCACCCGCGCCGGCCTGTGGCGGCGCACATGGTTCCGGTTTTTCGACGGCTCCCAGTTCCGATCTTTGTTCGGGAGGCCAGCCTTTATTGGTAACGGGTCGTGGTCCCTGGGGCTGGATTTGCGGTAATGTATTCAGTGGGACCTCCGTTTTATGCGGTGCGGCGTCCACGGCGCCAACGCCGGCTGCTCGATCCTGGGATTTCACAAATAGTATTGGCGTTAATGCGCATTTGGGGTCTACAAATACTCATTACGGGAATCTTGGTCAGACGATAGCCGATTTACATTTCCTGCAATCAATCCATGGTTCGTCTCATATAGGTTTTAATCATATGAGGACTAGCGTAATGTCTTATCATTTTGCAAAATTATTAGCAAAATCGAATATTACTGCCTTGGTTTCACCTACCCAGGCCGGTCTACAGGACCCGGCGGCGAATCAGGCCATGTTTGATCAATTTGCCTATGTGATAGAAGGTATAGAAGGCGTTAATGAACCTGATCACATATTTACTACCCCTAACGGACTATTTTCATCCGGTTTTGTATACAACAACCAGACCGGTGTGTTGGCAGCTGTTGTCTATCAACGGGATTTGTATAATTTTCTGAAAAGCGATCCTGTCACTTCAACGATACCGGTTTATAATTTTTCATTAGGTTATCTCAACGATGCCGATATTTCCGGCGATATGAGCGCTTATGCGGATATTGCAAATATTCACGCCTATGCCGGAAAAGGCAGTTCTCCCTACTTATCAATAATTCCTCATGTTGCTCAACAAGTCAATATGCCGGGAAAACCCGCGGTAATTTCTGAAATAGGTTATCCTTCTATTCCTCCAGGGGAAAGCATAAATCTTAAGTCGCCTAATTACAACAAACTAATGAACGAAGTTAGCGAAGATGTGCAGGCTAAATATACTTTGAGCGAGTTATTCGATTCTTTTATTGCCGGCTATACAAAAATTTTTGTGTATGAACTATACGATGACGGAGGTCCTGAACCCAATAGCTGTGATGTTGCAAATACCAATAAAGAGTTTCATTTTGGGTTATTTCGTTGTGATTGGTCGCCTAAGCCGCTTGCCATGGCTTTGAAGAATTTGGTGAGCATTTTGGCTGATCCAAGCGTCGAGGCCGCGACTTTCACTCCGCAGTCCTTGGCATTTACTTTAACGCAGACTTCTTCCGATCCTAATCAGAATGTTAATGTATTCAATACGCTGCTGCAAAATTCGGCTGGAACCTATTTCCTGGCGCTTTGGGCGGAACCCGTTTTATGGAACGTAACTACTGCTCAACAAATTCCGGTCGCCGGGCCTAATATCGTAACAGTGACTTTGAACGAGGCGAAGAATTTTAAAGTTTATGACCCCATGGTAGGGCCAGCGCCCATTAGCCAGCTTCTCGGAGCTACTCAAGTGGTGGTTGATGTCTATGACCACCCGATTATTATAGCTCTGAACTGAATGGTCTGATTTGTCTGAACTGAATGGTTTTATCTGATACAAGGAAGCTCTTGGCGTGTAAGCTTTATGATAGGGAGCGATGGAATAAGGATTTAATCGGGTTATGTTCTGTTGTTAAAAAACCATGCGATATGAAAATAAAGTGTTTGTATCCAAGTTCTAATGTTTGTTTCAAGGAGAAATGCAATGAATTTAAAAAATTTACTAGCGACTAATCTGGCAATAGGCTTAGTGAGTACCTGTGTGCAAGCGAATAATTTAAGCGTTATTGATGGCGGCTTGGGCGTTTACGATAGCATCACTGATATCACTTGGACTTCGGACGCCAATTTACTGGGTACGCTGGAAAGCCAACAAGGCTTTACTACCGTGGTTAACGCCATCATTGCCTCTAGCCCTATTATTCAGGATATCCCGAATATTGACGACAACGGCGGAAGTGGTAGTTATAGCGGCATTTACGACATATCAGCCGCTGATTTCGGCGCGGGAGGGCTTGTTGACTGGTGGGGCGCTCAAGCGTTTGTCAATTATTTAAACTATGCTAATTATGGTCATTCCAACCAATGGGCGTTACCCACAACGCCGGATAGCAATGCTTCATTTGGTAATAGCCAAACTAGTAGTCAACTAGGCGAACTGATTTACAATGAGCTGGGCGGTACGGAAGGAAGCCCGATCCCAAGGAGTCCTTACTTTTTTCACGAGCAATTGAATGCGTACTGGTTTGGCACTGAGTATTCGCCTTCTCCTTACTACGCTTGGTACTTTGATACCAATAATAGCTACCAGATCATTGATTATAAGAACGCCCAGTATTACGCCTGGGCGGTTAGTCCGGGAGAAGCGTCCTTTCTGCCGGTTCCGTCCGCGGTGTGGTTGTTCGGCTCTGGCGTATTGGGAATCTTTGGCTTGAAGCGGCGTCAAGGCCGGCATGATGCCGATAGCTTTTTTCTTGGCTAGCGCGATGCTTACCATCCATGCCCCGGCCGCCGTATTTCCTGCTTGAGTCGCGCCGCGGAATGCAGTATAGTTTGCTACATTATGCTTAACACTTCATCCTTGTCTTTTCGATTTTCCGCATCCGGCCCTTTCCGCGCCGGTAAGCCGGCTTGCGCGCTATTGCTGCTGCCCGTATGGGCGCGCCGATAATTTCTTTTATTCCTATCTTGCACCAGAATGGCGGCCCTAAGAAGGGAACGCCGGGCTGGTTATATCCTGAATTTATAATTTAGATTTAGCGGCGGGTTATCCGCGCTCATGAAGGGAGCGATCATGAAAGACCATTTGATTATTTTTGATACCACCTTGCGCGACGGCGAGCAAAGCCCCGGTGCGTCCATGACCCGTGATGAAAAAGTACGCATCGCGAAGGTTTTGGAGCGGATGCGGGTGGATGTGATTGAAGCCGGTTTTCCGGCGGCGAGCCAGGGTGATTTTGAAGCGGTGCAGGCGGTGGCGGCGGCGATTAAGGATTCCACGGTATGCGGTTTGGCGCGCGCCCTGGATAAGGATATCGACCGCGCCGGCGAGGCGTTGCGGTTGGCGAATAGTTCGCGCATCCATACGTTTATCGCGACATCGCCCTTGCATATGAAGTTGAAGTTGAATCTTGAACCGGAGCAAGTGATTGAGTATGCGGTGCGGGCGGTCAAGCGGGCGCGCCAATACACAGATAACGTGGAGTTTTCGCCGGAGGACGCCGGGCGCTCGGAAGAAGATTTTTTGTGCCGGATTTTGGAGGCGGTGATCGACGCGGGCGCGACGACCTTGAATATTCCGGATACCGTGGGATATAGCATGCCGCAGCAATTCGGCGCTACCATCGCCAATTTGCGGCGGCGGATTCCGAACGCGGACAAGGCGGTGTTTTCCGTGCATTGCCATAACGATTTGGGATTGGCGGTGGCCAATTCCTTGGCGGCGGTGATGAATGGCGCGCGCCAAGTCGAGTGCACTATTAACGGCTTGGGCGAGCGCGCCGGCAATGCTTCGTTAGAGGAAGTGGTCATGGCGGTGCGCACCCGCCGCGATTTCTTTAGTTGCGACACTCGCCTGGATACGCGGGAAATCGTTGCCTGCTCCAAGTTGGTGTCGGCCATTACCGGGTTTCCGGTACAGCCGAACAAGGCGATAGTCGGGGCCAACGCTTTTGCGCACGAGTCCGGCATTCATCAGGACGGAGTGTTGAAGAATCGGGAAACCTATGAAATCATGCGCGCCGAGGATGTGGGTTGGTCAACCAACCGCATGGTGTTGGGTAAGCATTCCGGGCGGAATGCGTTTAAAAGCCGTATGGTCGAGTTGGGGGTGGCGTTTGATAGCGAGGCGGAGTTGAACGATGCGTTTTACCGGTTTAAGCAACTGGCGGATAAAAAACATGATATTTTTGACGAGGATTTGCAGGCCTTGATTTCCGAGCGTGGTTGCGAGTCTGAAATTGAGCGGATTAAATTGGTGAGTCTGAAAGTATGCTCCGAGACCGGGGAGACGCCGAACGCGGCGGTAACCATACGCGTGGAGGGCCGGGAGTTGACCGGCCGCGCCCGCGGCGGCGGCGTGGTGGACGCCAGTTTGAAGGCGATTGAGAGTTTATTGAATACCGAGGCTACCCTGGCTTTGTATTCGGTGAACAATATTACTACCGGCACCGATGCACAAGGCGAAGTGACGGTCCGTTTGGAGAAGGGCGGGCGTATGGTGAACGGTTCCGGCGCGGATACCGATATTGTGATCGCCTCGGCCAAGGCCTATATCAACGCGGTGAACAAGTTGTTGTCGCCGGAGTTAAAAAAGCACCCGCAAAAAGTCGAGGTCTAGGCCTGTCATGGCTGAGCCGGACCATGCCTTTTATTTGCGGGCCATGGGGGTGCAATCGTGGCGGCTAAGACGCGCGCCCGAGCCTCGGCTTGCGCCTCAACCGGTTCTGGCGCAGGGCTTGCCGCCGGCCGCGCCGGCGGCGGCTCCCGCCGGCGCGGAAGCGTGGGAGGCTTTGCAGCGGCGGGTGGCTGCCTGTCAGGCGTGCGAGTTGTGCGCCACCCGCACGCAAACGGTGTTCGGCGTTGGCGACCGGCGGGCGGAATGGTTGTTGATCGGCGAGGCGCCGGGGCAGCAAGAGGATTTGCGCGGCGAGCCTTTTGTCGGCCCGGCCGGTTTGTTGTTGACCGAGATGCTGCGCGCCTTGGGTTTTGCCCGCGAGCAAGTGTACATCGCTAACATGTTAAAATGCCGCCCGCCTGGAAACCGCGATCCGGCGGCCAAGGAAGTGCTGGCTTGCCAGCCGTTTTTGCTGGAGCAAATTGCGTTGTTGCGGCCGAAAATCATTCTGGCCGTGGGCCGGATTGCGGCGCAAAACTTGCTGAACACGCAACAGCCTTTGGCTAAGCTGCGCGGAGTGCGGCACCAGTGGCGGGACATTCCGCTGGTGGCGGTTCCGCATCCGGCTTATTTGCTCAGGTCGTTGACCGAAAAGGCTAGGGCCTGGGAGGATTTGCAATTCGCCTGGACGGTTTACAGTCAATTAAAAGAATAAGATGTGGAAAGTGTTGCATAAGTTGAAAGATATCGTATTTTACGACGCCGAGCGTCAGTTTTACGCCAAGTTGTTTCCCGGCAGCGTGCAAATCAAGGATGTATTGAAAATGCGCAAAATGGATCACGCCGATTTGCCGGAGGTATTGGCGATTGAGGAGCAAAACTACGAGTTTCCGTGGCCGGAGGGCATTTTCAAGGATTGTATGCGCACTATGACTTACACCAATTGGGTGTGTTTGGCTCCGGATGATCGGGTGATTGGCTATTGCATTATTTCGGTGGCCGCCGGTGAGGCGCATGTGATGAATATTAGTGTATGTCCTAAGTTTCGTCGGCAAGGCGTGGGCCGGCATATGTTGCTGCACTTGATTCAGTTTGCGCGGCCGCGGGCCGAGAGTTTGTTTCTTGAGGTGCGGCCTAGTAATCCGCATGCGATTGAGTTATATAAACAAAGCGGATTCCGGCAAATCGGTGTGCGCAAGGATTATTATCCTGCTAGCGAAGGACGGGAGGATGCGATTATGTTTTCCCTGAACCTGTCCGCGGACGATTAGTTAACCGGCCTGAATTGGATTCTGGTTTAGACTATTTCTTACTATTTAAAATAGTTTGTGTAAACATTTTTAGCTGGAAATAGTCGAGCGGCTATTTTGATGTTAAACGATTTATGATTTTTTCCCTTTTATCACTGTTTACGGTTGCAGGCACACCGATTGGAGATATCGATCTGAGTTTATCGCGGATTAGGGGCAATTTTTTTTGAAACTGTTTATTAGCGCCTAGGTTTAGGCTATAATTCGCGCGTTTAAGACCGTTTGGATTTTAAGCAAATAAAAATAGATCGTTAAATCTAAAGCTGTTCTTGGGTTTCCGGGGGCGTGGATGCGATGACGATATTACATTGATGATGGAATGTGAAGAGGTTGATAATGAAAATAAAAAGTATTATTTTAGCCATGAGCGGCGCGGCTTTGCTGGCAGCCGGCAATACTGCTTTCGCCACTTGCGCCGAAGTTTCCTGGGCCAATTTGAAGTCAGCCGTAAGCTATGCGGCGGGATTGGGTTCATCCACTGGCGGTTACGGTTTGAATATGTGGGCCACCGTGGTGGATGAATCCGGCAAGGTTTGCTGGGTTGCCACCAGCGGCACCCCAGGCGCTTTGGCTGGCAATAGCGAATGGCTGGGCAGCCGGGTGATTTCCGCGCAAAAAGCTTTTACCGCCAACGCCTTTAGCTTGAACGGCTACGCTATTTCCACAGCCAATTTGTACGAAGCCGTTAAAAACGGTAGTTTGTACGGTTTGCAATTCAGCAATCCTGTGGACTCTAGTCTTGCTTATGTCGGTAGCCCCGCCAAATATGGTACCATGAACGATCCGTTGGTAGGCAAGCGTATTGGTGGCGTTAACGTGTTCGGCGGCGGTTTGGCGCTGTACATGAACGGCGTGAAAATCGGCGCTTTGGGCGTTTCCGGCGACACCTCATGCCGCGACCATGCTTTTGCCTGGAACGTTAGATCTAAATTGGGCTTGCAACCCATGGTTGGCAAAGGAGGCACTGCTCCCGGCATCACCACTTCCAACGTGAATGCCGCTGGCGCTGCGCAAACCCCGTTAACCGGCGCGAAATACGGCGACGAGTTGATTATTTCTAGTCCTTCCAGCATTGCAACGGATGCTTATTGGAATAATTGGGCGCAACCGGCTTGCCCGAATTCAACTTCCGCCGCTACCGCCGCTAACGGTACTTTAATGGTTCAATAAATATTTGAACCTGCGGCCCGGCCAATGCGGGCGGTTTAGTCCGCTTGTCCGCCGGTGATAAATCGCCCGACGCCGCGTGAGTGGCGGCGGGCGATTTTTTTTGAGCGGATGGGTAGAATGGTGTTGCGTGATCGATGGTTAGAGTGAGGTTGACCGGCCATGGCAAAGTGGTTGTTAGGTGTATGTTTATTTGCAATGTTGTGCGTTTTGGCTTGGGTTCCGCTTTGGTTGGCCCGGCCGCCTGTGTGTCCGCCAGCGGCCGGTAATTCGCCGCCAGCGTTGCCTGCTGTTCCGCCGCCGGATTTACAGCGATTGGCGGCCATGGTTGGCGGAGGCATGCAGCCCCTAACCGAGGAGCAAATGGCCGAGGAACGGCAAATGCAGGACGATCAGGTGGCGGCGGCGCGCGAATGGTTGATGGATACCGATGAACAGGAGCGGCTGGCCGGGGCGGAGCAGTTGTCGGCGTATCCGACGCCGGAAGCGGAAAGCGCTCTGCGGGATTCCTTGCAATTCGATGGGTCGTTGGCGGTGCGGGTGGCGGCGGTCGAGAGTCTGAGCCGGTTTAAGTCTTTGCGCCCGGAGACGGTTAAGGCCTTGCTAGCGGCTTTGCGCGACGGCGACGAGCAAATGAGTTTCGGCGCTTTAAGCACTTTGCAAAGTTTGGTTTACCGCGCGGATGTGGATGAGGCAACGCATGGGCTTGTTATGCGCGGTTTGAAGTCCGCCGCCAAGGATAATAGCTTGAGTATGAATATGCGGGAAGAGATCAACGATTTGCTGCTGGATCAGCCGGATTAAGCGGCTCAACCTGCTCAATCGGCGTCGTCGCCATGCCGGCCCTGGTCAAAGCGCGGGAGGGTTGTCGAGGTTGCGGCGAGTGCCTCGTCTCGCCAACCTTTGCGCCAGGGCCTGGGTAACGTTTTCTTGGGTGTGGTTGGCGGTGTTTACGGGGCGACCGCGTAGCGTTCAGTGTAGTGTTTGCCCGGTGTGCAGGCTTCGCGTTTGACGGGCGATTCGCAGGATTTGTCGCTGAATTCGGCGCTCAGTTCGCCGGGCCGGTCGGGTACGAAATAGAAGCGGAAGTTGGGGTCGGCGCTGATGGCGATGTCGATGTCGGCGTTCAGCACCGGTTTGTCGTTGAATTTGACGCTGATGTGGTCTATGAAGTTGGATTTGCGTATGTAGCGCGTCATTTGGTCCATTTGCATGCCGGTGAGGTTGGGATGGCTGATCATGAGTTGTGTTTGTAACGGTTCGCCGGTTTTGAAGCTATTGTCGATGCGGAATTTGACCTTGCCTTGGCGTTTCATGGCTTCGTCTAGGTCCGCGCCGACCGGTGCGGAGCAGCCGCCGCTGGCTTTGACGAATTTTTTGACCATGCTGTATTGGCCGTCGTTGGTTTCGGCGATGGCGCGGATGTTGCTGTAGGTGTTGACGCGTACGCGCAGGGCTAGGTCGGCCTTGCCGCTTTGTGGAAAGAATTCGAATTCGCCGATGAAGGGCAGCGGGTTTTTGTCCACGAACATCCAGATTTTTTTGATGTATTTTTGCGGGGTTTGCGGGATTTTGGCGCTGACTTTCAGGGGAACTATGGCCGGGTCTTCCGCGCGGTAGGGGGCTTCCAGTTCGATCAGCGGGTCTGTTTCGGAAATGGTTTTGCCGGGGAAATACTGGGTTTTGATGACGTTGTTCCAGGTTTCGTCGTCGCCCTCCGCGCGGACCGCTAGCGGCAGGGCTAGGGTTAGCAGTAAAATTATGGGTTTCAATGATTTAGGCATTGTTGTGTCCTTTTCGGTTGTTGTTATTTAAAAAAGTGTATTTATTTAAGTTTGGCTGCCAGTTAAAGCCGGGACCTTCGCGCTATTGACGCTAAGGTTTTTGGCGCAAAACCGGCCTTGGCGGTCGGGGACGATTGCCGGGGGCCGCCGTGAACCCGTCCATGGGGGCTAGGAGCCCGCATCCCTGCGGGCTACACCCCCGCCAACCGCCCCCGGTCGCCAAGGCCTTGGGTGGTTGGTAGTTTTAGGTTTGTTGGGACTGGCGGCCCAAATTTTAATCTTCCCATTCTAATTCCGCGTAGGCTTGCGTGACGTTTTTGCGGTGGAATTCGTCGAATAACGCCCAGTTGGGTTTTTCTGATTGGCCGACTTCGGCCACGGCTTGTTCCAGGGTTTTGCCTTGCTGAAGTAGGGTTCTGATTTGGCTGGCCAGCAGTTGCAAATAGCGTTTTTGGGGTTGCAGGGCCGCCGGCCAGTCTTGGGTCGGTTTGCCGTGCCCTGGAATGACCCAGTGGTAATGCCGGTTTTCCAGTTTGTCCAGTTCGGTCAGCCAGCCTTTGAGACTGCCGTCGATGACTGGGATATGTTCGCGGAAGAATAGGTCGGCCAGCCACAGGGTGTCGGTTTGTTTGTCGTAGACGCTTAAGTCGTTGTCGGTGTGCGCCGAGCCGTGGGCGGTGAGTAGGATTTCGCGTCCGCCCAGGTTTAGCGTCATGCTGTCCTTGACCACTAGGCCGGGCGGGATGATGTGTTCCGGGGTCAAGTGCAGCGCCAGCAGTTCGTCGGCGCGGTTGATGTAGAATTCGCCGCGCGCGGCCATGGCGCGCGGCAGTTTGTAATGGCCTACGTATTGTGCGCCGCTGTCTTTGAACGCCAGGTTGCCGTAGATGTGGTCCGGGTGTACGTGGGTGTTGATGACGTAGCAGACGGGTTTGCCGGTGATGTTTTTGATGGCCAGGCGCAGGGCTAGTCCTTGTTGCGGACTGCCGCCGCTGTCGATGACGGCGATGCAGCGTTCACCGACGATGAAGCCGATGTTGGCGATTTCGCCGTGGTTGCCGCGGTCGGGCCAATGCTGTTCGGCTTGGTGTAGGTAGACGCCGGGGGCGATTGGGTTGACCGGCAGCGGCTCCAGCGCCCAGGCGCAATGGCAGAGGATGATGGCTAGGCAGGATAAGAGTATTTTCACCGGTGGCTCCCTCAGGCGGCGATCAGTTTGAAGAATTCGCTTTCGGCGACGATGTCGCGGTTGTTTTCCACTCGGTCCAGGTAGACCATGCCGAGCAGATGGTCGTATTCGTGTTGGAAAACGCGGGCCGGAAAGCCGCTAAGTTGGATTTGCCGGGGTTGGCCGTTCAGGTCTTGGTAAGCGATTTGGAGGCCGAGGTGGCGCGGTACTAGGGCGCGTATGCCGGGTACGCTAAGGCAGCCTTCCCAATCCTTGATGAGCTCGGGTTCGGTGAGGTTGAAGCTAGGATTTAGCATTAAGACCGGCGCCAGTTCCGGGGCTAGCGGGTAGCGTTTGGTGGGGCGCGAGGCAATGATGAGGATTTGCAGCGGTACGCCGATTTGCGGCGCGGCGATGCCGACGCCTTGCGCTTGCAGCATCATGTCCATTAATTCGTCGCAGAGTGTTTTTAAATCCGGGTCGTTGAAGTTTTCTACCGGCGCGGCGATTTGGCGGAGGGCGGGGTCGCCTAGTTGTAAAATGCGTTTTTGTGTCATGTCGGTTCCTTAGTCGCGCACTAGATTGCCTTTAATTAGAATTGGCTAATTTTAACTTTTTTTGGATTTTTTTGTGGTATAACGATGAGCTGGAACAGGGGAATGCTTTTGTTCCGCCCGGACGCCGCCGAATGCGGACGGCGGGTAATAATAATTTTTTTGAATACACAGGAGCACAGTCCATGAAATCATATTCTAAAACTCCGTTGGCCATCGCCTTGGGCGCGACTCTTTTGCCATTGGCCGCTGGCGCCGGCGAGGTTAATCCGTTTGCGTTGACTGATTTGCACGGAGGTTATTTGTTGACCGCGGAAGCGAAAACAGACCAAGGCGCGGCCAAGATGAAAGACGGCGCTTGCGGTGAAGGCAAATGCGGCGCGTCTATGAAAAAAGCCGATCCAGCCGCCGAGAAAAAAGCGATGGAAGGTAAATGCGCGGCGGCTAAACCTGCCGCTCCGGCCCCTAGCGCTGAGAAAACCGAAGGCAAATAAGGGTGACGTGAGTCAGGCCGCGACTTAAGATAGATTAGGGATGCGGCTTGACTTGGCTTGTTATGGAATGGAGCCGGGGTGCATCTCTACGCTAATGGCGGAGTGTCGCTCGCTTAGGATGCGGGCTCCAAGCCTCCATGGATGGATTCACGGCGTTCCGGCCGCTACCGGCCGTAAATAAACCGCCGGTTTTTTACTAGGGCTGGCACGGTTGTGCCGGGTTAGACCGGAAGCCGCTTATTTAAATTCAAATGCGCCGCTGAAACCGTCCGCGGCCGCGTCTCTATCCGTCAATGGTTCCAGGCCGAAGCGGGTTTCCAGCAGTTTTAAAATTGAGGTGGTGTCATATTGATGGTGATCGATATGGCCTTTTTTGGCCAGCGGCGAGATGATGACCGCCGGCACGCGGCTGCCCGGCCCCCAGCGATCTATGCGCGGCGGGGCGACGTGATCCCAAAATCCGCCGTATTCGTCGTAGGTGACGATGATGGCGGTGTGCGGCCAATGCGGGCTTTTCTGTAGGGCTTCGACTATTTGCGCGACTTCGTGATCGGCGGCGCTAATGTCTGAATAGCCTGGATGTTGGTTCACCGCGCCCACCGGTTTGTAAAACGATACTTGCGGCGGATTGCTAGCCCAGTCGGCGAGGAAATCCGCGGCGTCTTTCAGGTGTTCGGCCCTGGCTTGGGTGTCCGGCGCGTAATTGACGTAGTAGACAAAGGGTTGATGATGGTATTGAAAATCTTGGCCTTTGTCCTGACCGGCCAAGGCGTCGCGCCAGCCGCCGGCGTACCAGGCCCAGGAGATGTTTTTTGCGCTGAGGCGGTCGCCGATGGTCGCGGCGGTTTGCGGCGGTAGCCGGTTGTCGGTGCGTTTGGGGTCGTAGGGCGGGAAGTGCGGTTGTATGCTGCCGACGGCGTAACCGTCCGCGGTTACGCTGGGGTCGCCGATCAGCCGGCCGGTGGCGGAGTCGATGCGCCATTGTCTGAGTTCCGGCGGCGCATCCGGATAGCGCGGGGTGCAGGCGCAGATCAGCCATTGGTGGTTCAGGAAGGAGCCGCCGTAGGCGGCTTGAAAAAAGTTGTCGGCCAGTGTGTATTGCTTGGCGTATTGCCACAGCGCGGTGTGGCTGAGATCATAATAGCCCATGCTGAGCGCGCCGGCCGAGGAGAGTTGCGCGAAGCGGTCGTTGCGGCCGGCGTCGATTTGCATTTGGTGGATGAAAAAACGGTGAGTCGGGTCTGGGGTTTTGGCGTCCAGCGGGACATAGGCGTCAATGGCGAACGCTTGGTTGGCGAGTTCCGCCGGAAAGCGGGCGTCGGCTTGTTTGCCGTCGGATACCGGGGGCAAGCTGGCATAGGGCCAGCCGAAGGCGTCTATTTGCGGCGGCGCTTGGCGGGCTTGGCTTAGGCCGTTGGCACCTGGGAATAGGCCGAACACGTTGTCAAAGCTGTGGTTTTCCAGGTAGACCACGACGATGTGCTCTAAGGTTTCGATTTTAGCTTTGGCGGCGCATGCGTCGGCGGCGGCCAGCAGGCACATTAGGGCGGCTAGGATGGTTTGGCGTTTTGACATTTGGCTGATTGGCTAGGATTAAATGTGGCTATCAGTCTATTTAACAGCTTTAATCAATTTTACCAGGTCGCTGCTGTCAGGATCGACGTAGATGTTTTGAAACGGGCAGGCTTGAACGTTTTTTAGGGTTTCCCGGTCGATGTTGGCGCCGAGGAGGCGTAATGTCAACGGGCTTAGTTTGCGCATCAGCCAGGCTAGGTAACGGTTGGAACTGAGCACGTGCTCCAGCAAGAGTAATTGGCCGCCGGGTTTCAGTACCCGGTGCAGTTCTTTAAGGCCTTTGCGCGGCTTGGGCACCGAGCAAAACACGAAACTGGCGACCACGGTGTCGAAGCTGTTGTCGGCGTAGAGCAGTTGTTCTACGTCCATGCAGTCGAGGTGCACCGCGATGTTTTTGCGTTTTTGTTTTTTGGCGGCCTGTTCCAGCATTTTGGGGCTGAAATCCATGGCGGTTAAGCGAGCGTTTCGCGGATAAAAATCAAAGTTTTTGCCGGTGCCGACGCCGACTTCCAAAATGTCGGCGCCTTGCGCCCGCGCCCAAAGTTTTTTACGCAGGCGGCGAAAAAACAAACCCTCTATGAAGCCTTCCAGGCTGTCGAACCAAGGGGCCAGCCTGTCGTAGCGCTGGCGGATTTGTTCGCCGTTCGGGCTCATGCGGATTTAGCCGGCTACTTGTTGCAGTCCGTCGAGAAACCACTTGGGTTGCTGGCTGTTGACGGGTTTTATGAAGCGCCAGACTTCGTTCACCGGTTCGGCCGGCGCGCCGTCCTCGGAAATGACGGCTTGGAATAATACCGCTGCTTCCCAGAAGCCGTTGCTTTCCGATACGGATAATAGTTCGGAGCGCAAGGAAACCACTTGCGTGTGGTTGACCGGCGATTCGCGAAGTTGTTCTTGGATTTCGGCGAACACTTTATCGGTGGTCAAGCCGCGGATGGAGGCCAGATCACGGCTGTCCCAGCACGCTTGCATATGGCGGAAGGCGCGTTCGGCGCCGGCCAAAAACGGTTGGGCTTCAAATCCGGCGGGTAAAGTCGCGGCCGGTTGTTTGAACATCACGTCGGTATTGAATCCACCCCCCTGGGTTGCGGGTTCGCCGTTGTAAGTGGTGTGCGCGCCGCGCCCGTAAGCGTCGGCCACGTTTGGCGCGCGCCGGGCCGCGAACAGGCGGTAAACCAGGTAGGCGACTAATCCGAAGAGGAGCATATCCATGATGTTTAAGCTTTCAAAGGCGCCGCCGAAAAACAAGGAGCCTAATAAACCGCCCAGGGCGAGGCCGCCTAGCATGCCCATCAAACCGCCGCGATTGGACAAGTTTTGGCGCGCGGTCTGGTTTTGGCTGGCGGCTTGTTGCTGCGCCGGGCTGGGCCGGTTGTAGGCTGGGTTTGAGCCGTTCGGAGCGGTTTCATGTTGATAAGGTTGGCTGTAGCTGGGACGGCTGCCAAAGGAGGAACCGCCGCCGAAACGCTTGGCGTGGGCTTCTTGCATGCCCAGGCTAAGCGCCGCGGCGATGAGAAAACATGCATAGAGACTGATTTTTTTCATGGCTTGGTGTCGGAAAAATGAACGTCATTAAACTGAAAATTCTAAGCAAGCTGCCATAACGGTTTTTACCTTCCCTGAGCGGTTTGAAACAATGCGCTTCGTTTAGGTTCGGCGCATCCTACCGGTTTTAGTAGGGCGACTAAGGGATAGTCGGTAAAAGGTTATGCGAGATTACTTAATTCTATATTAGAATACTCGCTTGCGGTAGCTTATACAACCGCATGCTTCTTGGCTAGACTGTTTTGACATGCGTATGATTAAATGGTTGCATTAAATCGGCGAATATTGGTGTTTTTTTTAGTGCTGCTGCAATATGCCGCGCCTTGGTTGCATGCGCACAGCGGCGGAGATTTCCAGCGGACCGGATTGCATTGTTATGAGTTCGAGCATGCGGATGTCGCCAATGCGGCCAAGGCTTGGCGTAAAACCGAATTCGCCCGCCATGAAGTTAGCGCCATCGTCGGTCTAGGTTCGGTCATCACCGCCAAGCATGGCGGCGCGCCGCAGCCCTCTGATTTTCTTCCCGCCGCCGTTGCGGTTTTGGCTTCTCGCCGTTATGCACCCTTGTGCGTTCAATGGTTTTTACGCCTTTTGGTTGCGTTGCCGGTTTATTTTCGGCCCACTTCACGCGCCCCTCCCGCGTTTAATTTTCGATATCTCGCCGCCTAGGGTTGGCAAAGCCCTCCGGCGCGCGATGTTCGCCATTGGCCGCGCCCCGCTTGCCGTATCCGGTATTCGCGGCCGGTCGTTATAGCAAATTTTCGGAGTGCACAATGTTCAGGCGCCTTCAGGTGAATTGCAATATCGTTGTGTCCGCGTGGCTAGCGCTGGCGGGAGGCTTGCCCGCGCCGGAGGATGCGGCGGCGGGACAACCGCCGGCTTGGGAGGTGGAACATTCCGATCCGTTGCCGGATGATCCGGCCTTAAATTTACACGAGTTGGTGGAGCTAACCTTGGAGCAATACCCGGACCGGCTTATTAGTCAGGCCTTGAGCGAAGAGGCGGATTCTTGGGACGTCAGGGGCGGAAGTTGGTTGGCGGGCTCGACCCAATTATTGCTGGGTTATGATGATGATAGATTTACACAGAATCGGGGTTATAGCGACTCTACCGCCGAGGTGGAATTCACGCCGTGGTTCTGGGGGCAGCGCGAAGCGGCGTTGTTGATTGCCGAGCACGCGCATGATTCGGCCTTGAAGCAATCGGCGGCTTTGAAACTGGAGGTGGCGCGTTTGGTGCGCGAGGCCTTATGGAACATCGCCTTGGCCGATATACGTTTGCAACAGGCGCAATATACGGTGGATATTTCGGCGCAGTTGCTGCAAAAAGTGCGGCGGCGGGTGGAGTTGGGCGATTTGGCGCGCGCCGATTTGTTGTTGGCCGAGAGCGAGCATTTGCAAAACCGTTCGCAGTTAATTCAGGCGGAGGCGGAATTGATGCATAGCCGCAAGGCTTACACCAATTTGACGCGCATCAATCGCGCGCCGGCCGATTACCATGAGCATTTGAGCCAGACCCGGCAAATATTGCCCACTCATCCGCAAGTGGAAGCGGCGGAAGCTATGATCGCGCGGAAGCAGGCGACGGTGGAGTGGGCGAAAACCACGGATACGATCAACCAGCCTAAATTAAATGTTACCACCACCGCCACGCATGATCCGATGGCGGGCAATAATCAGACTGCCGGCGTTAGTGTGATAATTCCATTCGGACACTTGACTTACGATGCGCCCGAGATTGCCGCGGCCTATTTGGAATTGAACCGCATGCTGGCGCAACGCGAACATTTGCACCGCTTTTTGGAGCGCAATTTGCATGAGGCGGAGCATGCGCTGGAGGTGTCGCGCAAGGAGGTGGCGATAGGCAACGAGTTGAAAAAAATAGCCGAGGACCATTTAAAGATGATGGAAACCAGTTTTTCAGCCGGTGAAATCAATTTGCTGGATTTATTGAAGATACAAGCCCGCAGTTTACAAGCGATTCGCAACGCCAAGGAGCAAGAGGTCAAGTTGCAGCGGAATATCTCTTTTTATAATCAAGCGGTGGGAGAGTTGCCATGAATGCTTGGCTGCTGCTGTTGGGCCTGCTGTCCGCCGCGCCGGTCTTGGCCTTGGAGCCGCAAATTGAGATGAGCCCGCGGCAGATCGAACATTTGAATATTCAAACCGGGCCGTTGGGCGACAGCGCCCAAGTGCCGTTGTTGTACGCGCCGGCCAAGGTGGTCGCCCCGGCTAATCACGAGCGGCTGGTTACCAGCCCTCAGCCGGGCTTGTTAGTGCAGTTGAGCGCTAATATCGGCGATACGGTGAAGAAAAATCAGGTATTGGCCCAAATCAACAGTCCTGAATTGGTGGCCTTGCAACGGGATTTTTTAACCGCGGCCAGTGAAATGAGTTTGGCCGAGCTGGATTACGGTCGGGATAAAAAATTGTTGGATGAGGGGGTTATCGCCGACCGGCGCTGGCACGAGACGGAGACGGTGTATTTGAGCAAGCAGGCGCAAGTGAATTCGGCGCGGCAATTGTTGCAAATCGCCGGCATGAACGAGGCGGAAATTGGTCGCTTGCGCGTTTCCGGACGCTTGAATGGTTTGCTGCCGATTCGAGCGCCGATGACGGGGGTGGTGCTGGAGCGTATGGTCGGCGTCGGCGCGCGGCTGGACATGCAGGCGCCGATTTATTTGTTGGCGGATTTGTCGGAATTGTGGTTGGAAATCAATATTCCGCAAGAGCGGGTACATAGTTTGCAAATCGGCGATCAAGCCTTGGTGGAGCATGCCAACGTCGCCGCCAGCATTCGTTTGATCGGGCAGAGTGTGAATCAGGATAATCAAACCGTGCTGGCGCGGGCGGTCATTGACGGCAATGGCGGCGGTTTGCGCGTCGGGCAGTCGGTGAACGTGCAGATTTTGCAGGGCGGCCCGCGGCGAAATTTCAAGGTGGAAAACAGCGCCGTGGCGGAGTATGAAGGGCGTCATTATGTGTTTGTGCGTAACGCCGCCGGTTTTTACGCTACCGAGGTTGCCGTGAACGGCAAGCAAGAGCATGAGGCCTTGATCAGCGGACCCTTGAATGGCGGCGAGCTGATCGCGGTGCGCGGCGCGGCGGCCTTGAAGGCGGCTTGGCTGGGCTTGGGCGAGGGAGAATAAATGGCGGCCTTGATCCGGTTCGCGCTGACGCAGCGCTTATTGGTGCTGGTATTGGCGGTGTTATTGGCGCTGGCGGGGGGTTACGCGTTCAATCAATTGCCGATTGACGCTTTTCCGGAGATTTCGCCCACTCAAGTGAAGATTATCATCAAGGCGGACGGCATGACGCCGGAGGAAGTGGAGTCACGGATTACCGCACCGGTGGAGGTAGAGTTGCTGGGTATCCCGCGGCAAACCATGTTGCGTTCTCTAGCCAAGTACGCGATTACGGATATTACCCTGGATTTTGAAGAGGGGGTGGATATTTTCTGGGCCCGCCAGCAAGTGGCGGAACGCTTGAATGCGGTCTGGCCGAATTTGCCGGCCGGCGTCAGCGGCGGCATCGCGCCGATGACCACGCCGCTGGGCGAGATGTTTATGTTTACCATCGAGGGCGGCGGTTTGAGTGTGATGCAGCGCCGCGAGTTGCTGGATTGGACCATCCGTCCGGCGTTGCGTACTGTGAATGGTGTGGCCGACGTTAACGCCTTGGGTGGCCTAGTGCGCAGTTTCGAGGTGATTCCGGACAATGTGCGTATGGCGGCGCGCAATTTGACCACGGCGCAAGTGATCGCGGCCTTGAGCAACAATAACCGTAACGACGGCGCCGGGCGCTTGGCGGAGGGCGAGGAAACCTTGGTCGTACGGGTGGAGGGCCGCATTCAAAACGAACATGATATTAAAAGCATCGTGGTGGAGCAGCAAAACGGTTTGCCGGTGACGGTGGGGGATATTGCCGAGGTGCGCATCGGCGCGTTGACCCGCTATGGCGCGGTCAGTAAAAACGGCGAAGAGGAAACGGTGAGCGCCGTGGTGCTGGGCTTGCGCGGCGCTAACGCTAGGCAAACCATCACCGAATTGGAGAAGAAACTGGACGGGTTGCGCGGCGTGACGCCGCCCGGCGTGGAATTGAAGGTGTTTTATAACCGGGGGGTGTTGGTCGGACACGCGGTGCATACGGTGACCAAGGGTTTGGCCGAGGCGATAGTTTTGGTGGTGGCGTTGTTGATTTTGTTTTTGGGCGATTTGCGCGCGGCGCTGGTGGTGGCGCTAGTGCTGCCTTTGGCGGCCCTGGCTACGTTTATTATGATGCACGCGGCGAATATGTCGGCCAATTTGATGAGTTTGGGCGGCTTGGCCATTGCCATCGGCATGTTGGTGGATGGCGCGGTGGTGGTGGTGGAGAATATCATCAGTCAGTTGGCCGATCCGCGCAAGGCGGCGCGCACGCCGCGCCTGCACTTGATTTACCGGGCGGTGCGCGAGGTAGCGGCGCCGGTGACTTCCGGCATTTTGATCATTATGATTGTATTCGTGCCGTTGTTGAGTTTGCAGGGTTTGGAGGGTAAATTGTTCGCCCCGGTGGCGATGACCATCGTATTCGCCTTGGGCGGCGCTTTGTTGTTGTCGTTGACGGTGATTCCGGTGTTGGCTTCTTACTGGCTGCGGCAAGCGCCGCACGAGGAGCCGTGGTTGCCGCGCAAATTGTCCGCGGCTTATCTGCCGCTGTTAAGTTGGTGTTTGCATCGCCAGAAAGCGGTGTATGCGGCGGCGGGTTTGCTGCTTTTGAGCGGGGCCTTGGTGTTTTTCCGCTTGGGCGGGACTTTCATGCCGACCATGGATGAGGGCGACATCATCGTGCAATTGGAAAAATTGCCCTCGATCGGCTTGGATGAGTCGGTGCGCCTGGACCGTCAGGTGCAAAAGAATTTATTGCGCAACGTACCCGAAATTGAGGCGGCAATCGGCCGCGTCGGTTCGGATGAATTGGGTCTGGACCCCATGGGTTTGAACGAGACGGATACGTTTTTAAGTTTGAAACCCCGAGATCAATGGCGTTTCGCGGATAAGAAGGATTTAATCGAGGCAATCCGCGTGGCCATGCGCGATACGCCCGGCATTGTTTTCGGTTTCACGCAGCCGATAGAGATGCGGGTGTCGGAGATGTTGACCGGGGCGCGCGGCGATTTGGCGATTAAATTGTTCGGGAACGATTTGACGGAATTGAACTCTAAAGCCGAAGAGATCGAAGGTTTGTTACGCGGCATTTCCGGCGCTACCGACATTTTTTTACGCAAGAATAATGGGATGCGGTTTTTGCAGGTGAAGGTGGATAAGCAGATGGCCGGACGTTTCGGTCTGGACAGCGACGGCATCGAAACCATGTTGCGGGCGCAGATTGAAGGTTTGCGCATCGGCATCGTGCAGGAGGGGGTGAAGCGTACGCCGCTTTTGTTGCGCGGAGCGGCCAATACCGCTAATTTTGAGAATTTGCAGATTTCCTTGCCCAACGGCGAGCATTTGCCCATTACCGCCGTGGCCAACATCGCATTGGTGGATGGCATGGTGGCGATCAACCGGGAAAAAGGCCAGCGTTATGCCTTGATTCGTTGTAATGTGGAGGGGCGGGATTTGGTCGGTTTTGTGGAGGAAGCGCGGCAAGCGATTGCCGGCAAGATTAAGTTGCCGCTGGGGTTTAGGGTGGAGTACGGCGGTCAGTTCGAGAATCAGCAACGCGCCGCCGCGAGATTGTCGTTGGTGACGCCCGTCGCCTTGAGTTTGATTTTTTTGTTGCTGTTTTCCACATTTGGTTCGATTCGGCAGGCGGTTTTGGTGTTGTCGAATATTCCGCTGGCCTTAGTGGGCGGCGTATTGGCTTTGGCGGCCAGCGGCGAATATTTGTCCGTGCCCGCCTCGGTGGGATTTATCGCCTTGCTGGGCATTGCGGTGTTGAACGGCGTGGTGCTGTTGAGTTATTTTAACCAGTTGGCGGCGAGCGGCATGCCGGCGGAACGCGTCGTGCTGGTCGGCGCCGCGCGCCGCTTGCGGCCGGTGTTGATGACCGCCAGTATTGCCGCCTTGGGTCTGCTTCCGGTATTATTCGCTTCCGGGCCTGGTTCCGAGATTCAACGGCCGCTGGCTATTGTGGTGACCGGCGGTTTGGTTTCTTCGACCAGCTTGACGCTGATATTGTTACCGATTTTGTATTTGCGTTTCGGCCAAGCCCGCGGTGGCCGGTAATGCGGCGGGCGGAATATTGGGTGACGATACATGCGCCGTCCGCTCTAGGGGACGTGGTGGCGGATTGTTTGCTGGGCATGGAGGTTGGCGGCTTTACCAGTTTTGCATTGAGCCGGCATTACATTGGGCAGCATCATTTGTCGTTGGCGGAGCAGGTACTGGGGCGGCAGCGTTACATCGGCATGCAAATCTCCTTGGATAGCGATGGGGTTGCGGCTTTGCTAAACCTTTTAAAATCGGAATTCGCCGGCAGCGGCGTGGAGTATTGGGTCACGCCTATTATCCAATACGGCCGCGTTTAGCGGCTTAAGCTTTGTTGCATCACTGAGTTTTATCACTGAGTTTTATCAATTGATGCGATTTGGTTTTTAAAGCGCATTGTGCGCTTTGGTTTCAATACGCAATAGGCGCTATCGTTTGGATGCGCTATGCTAATTATCTATTCATTTCACGTTGCTGCCTCGGCAGAGGTTGCGCTTTTCTTATCCATGCAAAAGGGTTGTTAATACTTTATGGTCAGCTGGGCGGATGCGACGGTGAATTTTCCCGGTTTTTCGGCGGAAGACAGCGCGAAAATAGACAAGGCGCTGGAGATTGCGCGGGAAATGCAAGCTAAGGCCGGGCCGGAGCACGCCTTGCGTCCGCGCGGCGAGGACGTGGCGGCGGTGCTGACGGCCGTGCATCTGGATGTGGAAAGTCTGTTGGCGGCGCTGTTGAGCGATTCGCGGGTGGCGGAACTGTATCCGGTGACGGCGGTGGCGGAAACTTTCGGCTCGACGGTGGCGAATCTGGTCAAGGACGTGACTTGGCTGAACAAGGTGAATATTTACAGCTTGGAGATGGCGAATCAGCCGAATCAATCCGAGATTTTGCGCCGCATGTTGCTGTCGATGACCCACGACGTGCGGGCGGTGTTGATCAAGCTGGCTTTTCGCATCCAGCGCTTGCGGAATTTGGGGAAAGAGGCGACGGAAATTCGCGGCTTTATCGCGCGGGAAACCTTGGATATTTATGCGCCGTTGGCCAATCGGCTGGGCGTTAACCAATTCAAGTGGGAGTTGGAGGACTTGGCGTTCCGCTATTTGGACCCTGACAATTATTTCGCCATTGCCAAGGCGTTGTCGGAAAAGCGTATAGAACGGGAAAGTTGCATTCAGGCTTTTTTAGAGCAGTTGCGGGAGCATTTGAGGGCGGGCGGCGTTGAGGCCAAAGTCTATGGCCGGCCGAAGCATATTTATAGCATTTGGTGCAAAATGCGGCGTAAGCGGCAGTCTGTTGACGAGTTGAACGATTTACTGGCGGTGCGGGCGATTGTGGATACACCGGCTACTTGTTATACGGTGCTGGGTATTGCGCATGGCCATTGGCGCTATATCCCCAAGGAGTTTGACGATTACATCGCCAATCCCAAGCAGAACGGTTATCAGTCCTTGCATACCGTGGTGCTGGACGAGCAGGGCAATCGGATTGAGATACAGGTGCGCACGCAAGCGATGCACGAGTTCGCCGAGTTGGGGGTGGCGGCGCATTGGCGCTATAAGGAGGGCAGCAAGTTCAACCTGGAGACCGAGCGGAATATCGCTTCTTTGAGGCGGATTCTATATGACCGGGATAACGGCGAGAATTTGTTGGATCATTTTCGCACTGAGTTGTTTTCGGACCGGGTGTTTGTATTGACCCCGGCCGGGAAATTGATTGATTTGGTCAAGGGCGCGACGCCCTTGGATTTCGCCTACGCTGTGCACACTGACATAGGCCACGGCTGCCGGGGCGCGAAAGTGAACGGGCGTATCCAGCCGTTAACGTATAAGCTGCGCTCCGGTGAGCAAGTGGAGATTATCACGCAACAAAATGGCGCGCCGAACCGCAATTGGCTGGACGCTAGCTTGGGTTATTTGAAAACGCCGAGGGCGATTAGCAAGGTTAGGGCTTGGTTCAAGCAGCAACGGATTGGCGATAACATTGCCGCCGGCAAGCAAGTTTTGGACAAGGAATTAAAGCGGGTTGGGCAGAAAAGCGTGGACATGGCGGATTTAGCCGGCCATTTTAAGTGCGCGGATGCCGACCAGTTGTATGCCGCGCTGGGGCGCGGAGATATCAGCCGCCGGCAATTGGCGGCGGCGTTGAAAACCCAGGAAACGGAGCCGGAGCCGTTTGCTCTGCGCTTGAGCCCGCGGCCGGCCGCGGGTAGGTCCGAGGTGACGGTGGCGGGCGTGGACAACGTGATGACCACGCCGGCGCAATGCTGCATGCCGGTTAAGGGAGACGACATCGTCGGTTTTGTGTCGCATAAGCGCGGTATTACCATTCATCGCGGCGATTGCGAGAATATTAGGCATTTACCGGCGGAATTGCATACCCAGGTGTTGCCGGCGGCCTGGAGCGAGCAACAGGGGGCGTATACGGCGCCTATCCAGGTACGGGCGTTTAACGCGCGTAATTTGCTGAACGACGTGAGTCAGGCGCTGGCGGCGTTCAAGGTTTATATTACCTCGGCCGAGTTGAAAACGTTTGACGATTTTTCGGCGTTGCTGCGCTTGTCGATTCAGGTGGAGAACACCGGGCAGTTGAACGCGGTGCTGGCTAGGTTGGGGCAGTTGCCGGGGGTGTTGGAGGTTAGGCGGCGGGGGTAGAGAGGCGTCTAGCCAATCAGCCGATACCAGCGGCTGTCTTCAACGTTGCATATTTCTCAAAATGGCGCCAAACTGACAACCATGCACAACATCGCCAACACTCAAAAAACCGTTAAAGGACTAGCTTACGTCTGGATGCTGAGTTCTTTGTCATGATAGTCGCGGTGCGGATGAAACTGGCCGGCGTTGTTTCGCGCAATACTTGGATAGCGGAAGCCATTCAAGAGAAGTTGTCGCGCGAAATTGAGAACGCGCAAATTTCTCGGGGCCTCGGTTGATATGGCTCAATTCTATGAATTTTTCGCGGGCGGCGGCATGGCGAGGGCCGGACTTGGCAGGGAATGGCATTGCTTGTTCGCGAATGACTTCGATCTGAAAAAAGCAGCTAGTTATACCGCCAATTGGGGAGCCAAGGATTTGCTGGTAGGCGATATTGCCGAGGTTTCAAGCGCCGATATTCCTAGTGCGGCGGATTTGGCTTGGGCTTCCTTTCCGTGTCAAGATTTGTCGCTGGCCGGCACTGGGGCCGGTCTCAAAGGGGAGCGCTCCGGCACGTTTTGGCCGTTTTGGAATTTAATGCGCGAGTTGAATACAGAACAGCGCGCTCCGCGTCTCATTGTGCTGGAAAATGTTTGCGGCGCTTTAACTTCACATTCAGGCAAGGATTTCGCCGCCATCGGCGGCGCGCTGGCGAACGAGGATTATAAATTTGGGGCGGTTATTATCGACGCCGTTGATTTTTTGCCGCAATCCAGGCCGCGTTTATTTATTATTGGCGTGCGCGGTGACTTAGATATTCCAGATACCCTAAAATTGTCCGGCCCTAATCCAAAATGGCATACCGAGCGATTGATAAAGGCCCGCGAAACACTATCCGGCAAGGCGGCCGCTAACTGGATTTGGTGGCATTTGCCAGCCCCGCCCCCGCGTAAAATGACATTCGCGGATATTATCGAAGAAAATCCGGCGGGCGTTAAATGGCACACGCAAGAAGAAACGATGCGCCTCTTAGGCATGATGAGCGAAATAAATCTTAAAAAAGTTGCAGCCGCGAAACAGGCCGGCAAACGCATGGTCGGCGGCATCTATAAACGGACGCGCCTGGGTGAGCTTGGTTGCAAAACGCAACGCGCGGAAGTGCGCTTCGACGATGTGGCGGGGTGTCTGCGAACGCCGGTCGGCGGTTCCAGCCGGCAATCCATTCTGATGATTGACGGCGAACAGGCGCGTTCGCGCTTACTTTCGCCGCGCGAAGCGGCCCGATTGATGGGGCTGCCGGAAGACTATAAGCTGCCGGAAAAATATAACGAAGCCTACCATCTGGCCGGCGACGGCGTGGCCGTGCCGGTGGTGCGTTTTCTCGCCGAGCATATTTTGGAGCCTTTGCTGATTGGGTTAAATTCGGCTTCAAACTGGAAGGCGGCTTGAGCAGGATTAAAATTTTGGAAAAAGAACTCTCGCGCTTTGTTGCGGACAAAGGCTTTCGCGGCAAGGGTTCGCTCTGCGTGGCGCTAGTGGTAACGCAACATGCTAAAACCATGGGTTTGCCGCTTGATGCGGAAAATCTGATTACCGAAGGCGGCGGGCAGGTACTGGGCCTTGGCAAGATTGCAGTGCAGAGCATTTTGCTGCGGCACGGCATAGACCGGGTTTTGGCTAGTGAAGGCGGGCGCACTAGCCGGGGCAGTCTTAACAATATGCGCATGTATGTTGCGTTGCTGAACGATCTTTACCGGGAGCAAGCTGGCGCCCTTGATCTTGATGCGATTGAACGTTTCTGGATTTACCGTGTACATGAGTTTTTCGCGGCGAAACCTTTCAAAATCAGGCTTGACGCCTCGCGTAGCCTGCGAACTGTTGTAGGCGATGTCCTACTACAGGCCGAAGAGCGTCAGAAGACCACGCCTGGGGTGTATTACGCCGGGGCTGTGATGCAGCATTTGGTTGGAGCGAAGCTGGATTGCGTGCTGCCGCGCGGCGCGCTTGTCCATAACAGTTTTTCGACGGCGGACGCGCCTACCCGGCGGGCGGGCGATTTTCTTGTCGGCGATGTGGCGATGCATGTCACCACATCGCCTGGCGAATCGTTAATTCTTAAATGCCGCGATAATCTTGACGCGGGGTTGCGTCCATTGATCGTGACCGGTAAAAAAGGGCTGCCTGTGGCGGAAGGTTTGGCGGGAAATTCAGGCCTGGGCGATAGAATTGACGTTTTCGAGGTGGAGCAATTCGTCGCGGCGAATCTTTATGAGTTAGGCGGATTTGCGGCCGCCGGCCGGCGCACGGCTGTAAATGATTTGGTGGAACGCTACAATCAGATTGTGGATGAAGTTGAAACTGATCCTAGTTTGAAAATCGAACTGAAACGGTAAGGCAGAAGCCGCGCGATGCAAACGCCAACTGAGTTACGCAGCCGAACCATGCGCGCGGTCAAAAGTCAGGATACCGCGCCGGAAATGATGGTGCGGCGCTTGGTTTATAGTTTGGGATACCGTTACCGTTTACACGTTAAAGATTTGCCCGGTAAACCCGATCTGGTTTTTCCGGGCCGGCGCAAAGTGATTTTTGTGCACGGTTGTTTCTGGCATCAGCATTCGGGATGCGGAGAGGCGACGCCGCCTAAATCGAATACTGATTATTGGCTGCCTAAGCTTGAGCGGAATAAACAGCGCGATAAGGAGATTTATCAGAAATTGGAAAACTCAGGTTGGAAGGTGTTGGTTATTTGGGAGTGCGAGTTGAGGGATAAGGAATATATTACGTTTAAAATTAGAAGTTTTATTGATGAGTAGCGGCAATATTGGAGTGTAAATTCGAGGGAGAGCTAGGTCTTCGATAACTTAAAGGGGCTACCAGCTTTAGCTGGGAAAAACTTTGAAGTAAACCAACTACCCTAGGTCTTGGCGGCCGGGAACCGTTGGCGGGGGTGCGGGAGGCTTAGGATGCCGACCCCAAGCCCCCATGGAGGGGTTCACGGCGTCCCCCGACAGCCGTTCCCGGCCGCCAAGGCCGGAGACGAAGCCGACGGTTTTTTGCCTTGCGCGATTGTCCTAACTTAAACAGCCGCCTCAATTTTTTTTCCGCCAAACCCCGGTATCGTGCGAATCACGTTTTTCACCGCGTCCGGGGTGATGAGGCGGGTGCATTCAAATTGGCGCGGGGTGTCTTTTTGGCGCGGGCACCAGAGGAAGTCGTGGTGGTCGAAGCGGACGCGCACGTCGTTCCAGCAGCTATTGCAGACGTGGTAGTTGATGATGCGGTACGGGGTGTGAAATTCGTTGGTCGGGTGGGTGATGCCGCTTATCATGACCACCGGTATTTCCATGGCCCAGGCCAGCCAGGACAGGCCGCTGCTGAGGCCGATGAAGAAAGCGGCGTGTTTGAGCCAGCGGGCGCGTTCCGGCAGCGGAATGTTGCCGGTTTGGTCTTCCGCGCCGTAGGGAATGTGGTTCCAGACGATGTTATGCCCGTGCACCGGTTTTTGGTCTATGCAGATGACGCGGTAGCCGTGTTGTTTCAGAAACTGAACGATTTCACGCCAGCCGTGGGGGTTGTTCCAGTATTTGCTTTGGCAGGTGCTTTGGGTGGCGATGCAAACATAGGGTTCCGGAATGGGCCGGCTGGCGTCGGGCAGGTGGATTTTCGGCGGCTGCTCGTTCGGGTCGACGCCAAGTATGTAGCCGGCGGTACGATGCAGGCCGACCAGGCGGAAGTCGCAGGGTTGATGCACGCAGGCTTCGTCGTCGAAGAACAAACCGATGCGGTAGGTGGCGTAATAATTTTCCGCCTTGACGTCCTCGTGGCTAATGAAGTTGATGTCCGGGTAGACTTCCTTGAACAAGGGAATCAATACGGCGGCCATGCCTAGGGTCAGGCGGCATTGGTGTTGTTGTTGGAATTTGACGGCGTAGGGCAGCCAGCCCAGGGTGTCGCCCAGGGTGCCGACCGGCAGCAGGACTAGGACGTCGCGGTCGCGGGCGTCGTAGTCGTGTTGCAACAGCGCTTGTTCGCCGCTCCAGACTTCCAGGCGGTAGCGCACGTAATAGCGTTTGGTGCTGTTGACCCAGCCTTTGCCGAATTGGGTTTCAAACAAAATATTACCGGTGTCTAGGTCCGAGATGCGGATGCGCCATTGACCTTCGTCCACCAATACCCGGCAGCCGTCGTTAAAATCATATTGGATGCCGGTCGGGCCTTTTTGGGTGGGAACCGGGGCGGCGGGCGGGAAGTTTTGTTTTTTGGGTTCTTGAGCGGAAGCGGCGGCTTGTTGGGGCGCGCCGGATTCCTGGGTTGCTTGGGTTTGGGTTTCGGCTTGTTCGGTCATGGGTAAAAGGGGCGCGTCCGTACAGGTTAATCGCTAAAGTATATTAATCCGCCGCCGGCAAATCAAGCGCAGCCGTGAAAAAGTCGAACCGGCCGGTTCAGCGGTGGCGTAAATGGTCCGCGGTCAGGTAGAGGGCGGCGATGGTGCGCGCCTCGCTGCATTCACCGCCGGCGAGCAGTTCAGTGATGCGATGCAGCGGCCATGGCACTACTTCCAACTCTTCCGGTTCGTCGCCGGGCAATTTTTCCGGGTAAAGTTGTTCGGCCAAAATAATTTCGATAGTGTGTTCTAGATAGGCCGGCGCCAGGGATACGGTGTGCAGCCGAGTCAGGCGGCTGGCTCCGTAGCCGACTTCTTCCTTAAGTTCGCGGTTGGCTGCGCCTAAGGCATCCTCGCCGGGGTCGATTTTACCCTTGGGCAGGCCAAGCTCGTAGCGGTGCAGTCCGGCGGCGTATTCGCGCACCAGTAATACGGTGTCTGCATCCAACAGCGGCACGATCAATACCGCGCCGTGGCCGGAGCGGCGCACCAGGCGTTCGTAACTGCGCATTTCACCGCCCGGAAATTCCAGCTCCAGTTGTTCGATGCTGAACTGGCGGGTGCTGGCGATGATGGTTTGTTGGTGTATGATGGGCGTCTTTCGGGTCATTGGAGCGGCGGCTAGGTCGAAATGAATGTAGATGGTAACGCGGCCGGTTTTTGGTTACTATCTTTTTTTTGATGCGGTTTTTTTTAACCCGGTTTTTTCTCCAAAGGTTCAGTCTAGGAATTTGTTTATGCTTAATTGGCCGGAAATCTCAACGGTGATGCTGGATATGGACGGCACTTTGCTGGATTTGAATTTCGATAACCATTTCTGGAAGGAGTTTGTGCCGTTGCGCTACGCGGAATTGCACGGTTTGAGTTTGTCGGCCGCCAAGGCGGAGCTAGAGCCGCGCTTCAAGGCGATGGAGGGGCGCTTGGAGTGGTATTGCCTGGATTTCTGGAGCGCCGAGTTGGAATTGGATATCGCCGGCCTGAAGCAGGAGATTGCCGGTTTGATAGCGGTGCATCCGCATGTGACGGACTTTTTGGACGCGGCGCGCGCGGCCGGCAAACGCTTGTTGCTGGTGACCAACGCGCACCGAGACAGTTTGAATCTAAAAATGGAAAAAACGTGTCTGCACACGTTTTTCGACGCCATCGTTTGTTCGCACGATTTCGGCTTGGCCAAGGAACAAGCGGGGTTTTGGCCGGCTATGCGGGCGGTTCATCCGTTTGCGCCGGAGAGTTCGCTATTGGTGGATGATAGTCTTCCGGTGCTGCGCTCGGCGGCGGTGTTTGGCTTGAGGCATCTGGTGGCGGTAAGTTGTCCGGATAGCCGGCAGCCGCCGCGTCAGGCCGCGGAGTTTCCGGCGATTGCGGATTTTCGTCAGTTATTGCCGGGTTTGGGTTAGCCGATTCCCGGTTTTTTTGCCGTTGCCGCGGGCCGCGTTTGTCGCCGTGGGCGGCGCGCTCTCGTTCGCGCGGTGGCGGCGCAATGATCTGCTCGGCTAATAAGTCCGGGGTGATGGCTTCGATCGGCACTCTGGCGCCAATGTATTCTTCGATGTCCGGCATGGAGTAGGCGTATTCCTCGCAGATAAAGCTGATGGCTTCGCCGCTGGCCCCGAAGCGGGCGGTGCGGCCGATGCGGTGCACGTAGTCTTCCACGTCTTGCGGCAGGTCAAAGTTAAATACGTGCGAGACGTCGGGGATGTGCAAGCCGCGCGCGGCGACGTCGGTGGCGATCAGCAGCTTGACGCGGTTTTCCTGGAAGTCGTTCAGCAGGCGCTGGCGTTTTTCCTGCGGTACGTCGCCGCTGAGCATGGCGGTGCTTTGGCCGTTGGCGCTCAGGTAGTCGTCCAGCGTTTCGGCGGCGCGCTTGGTGTTGACGAATACGATGCAGCGCAGCGGCTGGCGTTGCCGCAATAGGCCTAGCAGCAGCGGGATTTTTTGCTCGTTGGCCGGGCAGTAGGCGATTTGTTTGATGGCTTTGTTGGTGACTTCCTCGGATTCTATGCGTACCAGCACCGGGTTGTTCATGTGTTCGTAGGCCAGTTCGGTGACTTTGTAGGACAAGGTGGCCGAGAACAGCAGGTTGAGGCGTTTTTCCGCCGGCGGCATCCGGCGCAACAGAAAGCGAATGTCTTTGATGAAGCCGAGGTCGAACATGCGGTCGGCTTCGTCAAGCACCATGACTTGTATGTTATCCAGCGCCAGCGCGCCTTGTTTGTAAAAATCGATGATGCGGCCGGGGGTGCCGATGACGATGTCGACCGAGGTTTTGACTTTGTCCAGCTGCTTTTGGTAGTCGACGCCGCCATAGAGCAAGGCGTATTTGAAATTCAAAAACTGGCCGATGTGCAGCGCGTCTTTGTGAATCTGGATGGCCAATTCGCGGGTGGGGGCGAGAATAATGGCTCTTGGATTCTTGATTTTTTCACTTTCATCGTTTAACAGTTGTTGAAAGGCGGCCAGTAGAAAGGCGGCGGTCTTGCCGGTGCCTGTTTGCGCTTGGCCGGCTACGTCCTTGCCGCGCAACGCCAATGGCAGGGATTTGTCCTGTATCGGTGTGCAGTGCGTGAATCCCGCTTCCTTCAAGCTTTTAACAATGGAGTCGGATAGCTCCAGATTGCTGAATCTGGTTTGGGTTAAATGTGTTTTGCTCATAGTCTAATAGCATAACTCAAAACGCGGGATGTTTAAATAACGATTGACAGCAAGGCGCGGGGATTCTATAGTTTCCACATTGTAAACATAAATGGAGAATAAGGTGAGCAACATTACTCATGTTTCCGACGATGAATTCAGCAGCGCCGTGTTGGGCGAGGACCTGCCGGTTTTGGTGGATTATTGGGCTGAATGGTGCGGTCCCTGCAAAATGCTGGCTCCGATACTTGAAACCGTGGCCGAAACTTACAGCGGCAAGGTTAAGATTGTGAAGCTGAATATTGATGAAAACAGCGCTACTCCGCAAAAATACGGCGTGCGCGGCATTCCTACCCTGATGCTGTTCAAGGGCGGCGAGGTGCAAGCGACCAAGGTCGGCATGCTGCCGCAGGCTGAATTGGTTAAGTTCATCGACAGCAACATCTAATCCGCGTCCAGTCCGCTTTGCTCAAATCGGGCTTTTCATAAAAATACTTTGAGAAGTCCGGTTATTGCGTTAGAATTGAACATCTAACATTCTTTGTTTACATAACTTCATTTTTTCCTCATTCACCCCCACGGTAAACGGCGTTCTGCCGCTTTGCAATTTTTTTCCTACACGACATGAATCTAACCGAATTAAAACTAAAACAAGTCAGCGAAATCATTACCATTGCCGAGTCCTTGGGACTTGAAAACATCGACAGAGCCCGAAAGCAGGAGTTAATTTTTTGCATTCTTAAAAAGCAAGCCAAGAGCGGCGAGGATATTTTCGGCGACGGCGTGTTGGAGATTTTGCAGGATGGCTTCGGCTTTTTACGCACCCCAGGCGCGTCTTACCTGGCCGGGCCGGATGATATCTATGTTTCTCCTAGCCAAATCCGCCGTTTCGGGCTGCGCACCGGCGACACCATTAGCGGAAAGATTAGGCCGCCGAAAGAGGGCGAGCGTTATTTCGCCATGCTTAAGGTGGAGAGCATTAACTTTGAATCCCCGGAAAACACCAAGAATAAAATCTCTTTCTCCAATCTGACTCCTCTATTTCCGAATAAGCGTTTCCGTCTGGAGCAAGGCAACGGCACCAGCGAGGATTTGACCGGCCGGATCATTGATTTGATTGCGCCTATCGGCAAGGGCCAGCGCGGTTTGATCGTGTCGCCGCCCAAGGCGGGTAAGACCATGATCATGCAAAGCATCGCGCATGCGATAGCGGAGAACAATCCGGAGTGTTATTTGATCGTGTTGTTGATCGACGAGCGGCCGGAAGAGGTGACCGAGATGGAGCGTTGCGTGCGCGGCGAGGTGGTTTCCAGTACTTTTGACGAGCCGGCCACCCGCCACGTGCAAGTAGCGGAGATGGTGATCGAGAAAGCCCGCCGCTTGGTGGAGCATAAGCACGATGTAGTTATTTTGTTAGATTCGGTTACCCGTTTGGCGCGCGCCTACAATATGGTGGTTCCGTCTTCCGGCAAGTTGTTGTCCGGCGGCGTGGACGCCAACGCTTTGGAGAAGCCGAAACGCTTTTTCGGCGCGGCGCGGAATATCGAGGAAGGCGGCAGTTTGACCATTATCGCCACCGCGCTGGTGGAGACCGGTTCGCGCATGGACGAGGTGATTTTCGAGGAGTTCAAGGGCACCGGCAACATGGAGTTGCATCTGGAGCGCAAGATCGCCGAAAAACGGGTCTATCCGGCCATCAACATCAATCGTTCCGGCACCCGCCGCGAGGAGTATTTGGTTGATCCGGACGAGTTGCAAAAAACCTGGATTCTGCGCAAGATATTGCAGCCCATGGACGAGTTGGCCGCATCGGAGTTTTTGCTGGGCAAGATGAAGGACTTTAAAACCAACGCCGAGTTTTTTAATTCGATGAAGCGCTAGGGCGGTTTTCGTCCGCCAGTTGTGCGTGGTTTGTTCGTTAGCGTTTCCGCGGCCTAGAAGTCATGTCAGACAAGTTCTCAACTTTCAGTAACTTAGTCGCGCCCTTGGATGCGGCGGACTTTTTCGCCGAATATTGGGAGCGGCGGCCGTTGCATTTGCAGCGCGGCGATGCGCGGTTTTATCATGATCTGTTGACCTTGGAGCAGGCGCGGGACGCGATTAGTTACGGCGGGTTGCGCTATCCGGCGTTGCAAATGTCCAAGCAGGGCGCTTTTTTGCACCCGGAGGCCTTTTGCCAGGACATCAACGCCGGCGATATCGTGTTTACCGGAGTTCCGGATTTGCATAAGGTGGAGGCGGAATACCGCGCCGGAGCCACTGTGTCCTTGCCTGGATTTCATCGCGCCTGGCCGCCGCTACGGCGTTTGGCCGCCGGCGTGGAGGCGGATTTTCGGCACGCGGTGCATACCAACATTTATATCACCCCCGGCGGAGCCCAGGGTTTTACCCCGCATTACGACGCGCACGAGGTGTTTATTCTGCAAATATCCGGCGTCAAGCATTGGAAAATTTTCGCGCCGCCGCTGAGTTTGCCGCATCGGACGCAGCCGTTCCGCCCCGGCGTGTTTCCCGAGACGCCGCTGTTGTTGGAATTGGATATGCGTCCGGGGGATTTATTGTATTTGCCGCGCGGATTCGTGCACGCGGCGCATACCTCCGCGCAGGCGTCGTTGCATGTCACTCTCGGTTTGACGGTGTATACCTACGTCGAGCTGGCGAGTTTATGGTTGCAATCCTGCAAGGAGTTCGCGCCGCTGCGGCAAGCGTTGCCGCCAGGGTTCGCCGACGACGCTGAGGCGGTGCGCGAAACGGCGGCGGAGTTTGTGCGCTTGATAGACGCATTTCGGTCGCAACTGGCCGCGGAGGAGACGGTGGCGGAATTTTTCCGCCGGGTGCGGGAGGGTTATCCGGGGCGGAGCGAGTTTGGGCACGGGTTTGATATCGAGGCGCGGGTGGTGACGGAAAGTTCGCGTTTGCGCATGCTCCCGGCGGACCGCTATGACATTGTTCCGCAAGGCGATAATGTGCTGTTGGTCTACGACGGCAGGAGTTTGTTGATGGCGCGCCGCGCTTGGAGCATGCTGGAGCGATTGAGCCGATTGCCGGATTTCGCGCTGGCGGACGTGCCGGGCGAGTTGGCGGCGGAAACCAAGCTGGCTTTATTGCGGCATTTGTACCAGCAAGGGTTTTTAAGTTTGAGCGCTTGAATGCGCCGGACGAGAATTTGCCGCCCGGCGCGCCGGGTTTAGTTGTGGTCGCCCATGAACATGTCCAGTTGCGGTTGCGCCTGATTGACGGTTGGATTGGCCGCCGGCTGCGCTGCTTGCCGGGTTTGATTGACTTTTTGGGCGGCGTTGTCCAGTTCCGAAGCGGCATTGGCGGCCGGCTGGTTGGATAATAGGGATTGCTCGGCGGTTTGTTCGGCGGTCGCCGCGGGTTGCGCGGCGGCGTTTTCGACTTGTTGGGCTTGTTGCAAGGCGTTGATCGCGGCTTGTTGCGCCATGGCGGCCGGCGCGGCGGCGGCGAGCGTGATGAATAATAGTTTTTTTAACATAGCTTTTCCCCTTAAGATCGGTTAGTTTCGCGTCGGCTTGGGCTGCATGCGCGCCTTTGCCGGCTGTTTTAATTATAGCGCCGGATGAATTATACGCCGTCGGCGGCTAATTGTTTATGTCCACGGAATTCGGCATGGCATATTCTCCGAGTATTTTTTGATTATTGGTTTTGAAGCTGATAATATAGCCCGCCTAATGATTAAGTGTGCATGAATACTTTGCCGAATTTTATACCCCCATGAAACCGATTTCCGCCAAAACCGCATCTCGACGCGTCGCCAGCCGTAGCGCTTGGCTGGCCGCCGGTTTGGCGTGCCTGGCGGCGTTGGCCTGGGCCGCGCGCGGCGTTTTGGCGTTGGATGACGCCGGCTGGAGCAACGGTTTTCACCATCCGTTGGCCGGTTGGGACCATTTGTTGACTATGCTGGCGGTCGGAGTTTGGGCGGCGCAATTGCGCGGGCGGGCGATTTGGCAATTGCCGTTGGCTTTCGTCGGCGTTATGAGTTTGGGCGGCATGGCCGGCGCGGCCGGCTTCGCCCTGCCGAACGTGGATGGCGTGATTTTAATTTCTTGCGCCGTTTTTAGTGTGTTCATAGCGCGCAATATGCGCTTTAGCAACCGGACCAATACCGCTATTGTGGCGTTTTTTGCGTTTTTTCATGGCTTTGCGCACGGCCAAGAGATTTCCGCTTCCGCCGGTTTAATATCCTATACTTTAGGCTTTGTTTTGGCGACCCTGTTGTTGCACGGCGCCGGAATTTTGGCCGCCAAGGCTGTGCTGTTCTTCGCCGCCAGTTTTTTGACCTTGTTTTTTTCGCAGGCTTCGCTAGCCAACCACGCCAAGGCGGCTGGTCTGGGTAAAACGGCGGATGGCGCCACGGCGGTCTGGTCCGGCGCGCGGTCTGGCGGCGGGATTTTAGCCGCCACGCTGAGTGATCATTCGCCGCCCGGCGCGATGGCTTTGCCGCGGGTTGACGGCGCGGAAGCGTGCGCGGCCGCGGCGTATTATCAGCCGGCGACTTTTGTTGACGAGGGCGGCGATGGGCCGCACGCGGCAAGGCCGATTTGTTTTAGTGTTAGTGTTGCGGCTGAATGTCCGCCCGGCGTGGCGCTGGGTTTGAGCTTTAGGCATTATTTTCCCGGGATTAATTTCACGCCGGGTTCTCCGTTGTGCGGCAACGGCGTGGGTTTGACTTCACCGCCGGTTGACGCCAGTTTTGCCGTCCCGCCTGTCATTCCTTCTGTTTTACCCCTCATTCCTGTTTTCATCGTTTCGCCCGTTGTTTCCGGGTCTGCGTCCGCCGCGCGGCTATTGTGCCGTGTTGTGGTTTACCGTCTATTTTGCAAGTTGAAACTTCCGCCTTCCGCGCCGGAAACGAATAGTCTTAACTTTTGGCTTTTCCCCGCGTCCGGATTGCGTTCAAGATTTACCTCGCCGGTCGGCTTGGCTACGCCGCCGCCGGTCTGTCTACAAGCTTTCGCTTTTGATTTGAAATTTCGCCTGTCCTTAAAATAATTAAATTAAACAGTAGTCATGAACGCCTATTTAACGCATCCTAAAAGAGAATTAATCGTTAGCCTAGGAATAATCCTGGGACTTAGCCATGCGCAAAGTTTTGCCGCCCCCGGCCCTGAATCCAATGAAGCGGCCGCCGCCGCGCCGGCTACGGTTAAAAAGACGAATCCGCGCAAGAAACACCGCGCCGCGCCGGCAAGCAGCGAGGGTAAAGCCGGGGCGGCGGCTCCCTCCGCTGGCGGCGTTCCGGGAACCGATCAGCCGGCCGCGCCGGCGGTGACCCCGGCCAAACCCCAGGGAAAGCCGGGTAAGGCCGCGAAGACGGAAAAACCTGAGGAGTTGTATGAAATTAAGGTGGTGTCCGGCCGCTCGCGGAATTTGTTGGGCATGACCGGTTCGGCTTCGCAAGGTGAGATTGGTCAAGCCCAAATCGAATTTCGCGCCATGTCGCGTCCAGGCGAGTTGGTGGAGTTGATTCCGGGCATGATCGCGACTCAGCATAGCGGTTCCGGTAAGGCTAACCAGTATTTCTTGCGCGGTTATAACTTGGATCATGGCACCGATTTCACCACCGTGGTGGACGGAGTGCCGATGAATATGCCGTCGCACGCGCATGGCCAGGGTTACATGGATTTGAACAGCATGATTCCGGAGCTGGTGGACAAAATCGAATACGGCAAAGGGCCGTATTACGCGGAGATCGGCGATTTCGCCGCCGCCGGTTTTAATAAAATGACCACCATGAAAAGCTTGCCGCGCGGGATTTTAAAATTTACCGGCGGCGAGTTCGATTATTACCGGACGGTGGCGGCTAATTCCAGCAAGCTGGGTGAGGGTGATTTGTTGTATGGCGCGGAGTTTCAAGCTTATAACGGGGCATGGGCGGTGCCGGAAAACGGGCATAAGTATAATGGCGTTTTGCGCTACACCCAAGATCACGACAATTGGGGCATGGCGCTAAACGCCAAGGCCTATACCAATGCCTGGACCGCGACCAACCAGGTGGCGCAAGCGGCGATAGACGATGGCTATATTGGAATATACGGTAATTTAAGCCCTTCCGACGGCGGCGATACCAACCGGTACAGTTTTTCCAGCAATGTGTGGAATACCGGCAAGGATTGGAAGAACGACGCCAATTTGTATATGGTGTATTACGATTTGAATTTGTACTCGAACTTTACCGGGTATTTAAACGGGCCGCAGGGGGATCAGGTCAATCAGCGCGAGCACCGGGTGCAGGTGGGCGGCAACGAGGAGTTTACCTCTTTCGATAAATTGTTCGGGCTGGATATGGATAATACCTATGGTTTGAGCTTCCGGCATGATGAAATCACGGGTTTGGGTCTGTACCAAACGGTCAATCGTCAATACTTGAATACGATTAGCGACGACAACGTGTCGGAAAGCACCGGCGGCATGTATTTTAAAAACCAAATACACTGGACCGAAAAATTCCGCACCATTCAAGCCTTGCGGGCGGATTTCATCACCATGCAGGTGGACGCCTTGGCCAACGCGTATACCACCGGCAATGCGCAGATTTTGGCGCAGCCGGCTTCCTCGACCACCGCTTATTCGCCTTACATCGCGGCGGGCTCGCTGCAAGCGGCCGATCCGTCGGTGGCGGCGGCGATTAACGCCGCCAACTCGGGGTATAAATCCAAGGAAATGATTAGCCCGAAATTCAGCGCGATTTTAGGGCCGTATAAGGATACCGAATACTTTTTGAACTACGGTTACGGCTATCACTCGAACGATGCGCGCGGGGCCTTGGAGACGGTGAATCCGCAAACCAATAACACTACCTCGGCGGATGGCAGTTTGATACGGCAGATTACGCCGATGGCTTGGGCGCGAGGCGGCGAGGTCGGGGCGCGATCAAATTATATTCCCGGCCTGAATTCCACTTTAGCGCTTTGGTATTTGCAATCCAGCTCGGAGTTGGTGTTCGACGGCGACAGCGGCACCACTACCGCCAACGGCATGTCTGACCGTTACGGCTTGGAGTTGACCAACTACTATAAGGTTAACGATTGGGTGACCTTGGATCTGGATTATTCCCGCAGCTACGGGCATTTTTCCAAGGTGCCGCAATCCGTGGACGGCGGTTGTCCGACCGCGCGGCCGAATATACCTTGCATCGGCAGTTATATTCCTAATTTAGTGGGTACCGTGATAGCCGCCGGGGTGCAAGTGACCGCGCCGAACGGGATGTTCGGTTCCTTGCGTTTGCGGCATTTCGGCGATTCGCCGTTGGATTCCGACGGCTCTATTTGGGCACCGAACGTGGACATTCTGAATTTAGGCCTGGGTTACCGGCAAAAAAGTTATCGTTTGGATTTTAGCCTGTTTAACTTGCTTGGCGAAACCACTAGCGATATCGCTTACGCTTATCAATACGGCTTGATGAATCCTACCAACAATACCATTTCCACGCCCTACGGCGTGGTGCGGCATCCGGTTGAGCCGCGGATGGCGCGGGCGGGGTTTACCATTTATTTTTAGCGCGTTTGAGGCCCGCGTTTTTAGGGGGGTTACCCGCCAAAGCCGAGACGCGTTGTTTTTTGTCATGGAGTCACAACTTAGGTCGCGGGTTGCCTATACGGTCGGCGGGCGGGGATGGCTATCCGCCAGTCGCCGTTTGATGCCCGCATCCTAAGCGGGCAAAACTCGCCTAGCCTTCCCCGCCTGTAAAGGCCTCGGGAGGCTGGCGGTTTTAGGGGCGTTCCGGCTTTAAGATGGCAGCCCATATTTTTGATTGGAGAGATTCATGTCCGCTGGAGAATATTTACACGATTATTTCAGCAAGATCGTTATACGTAGCCAAGTTGCAATAGCCTTGACCTTGCTACTATTACTACCTGCCGCGAATTTTTTCTATCCGACTGATTACGGCATGAAAGCAGGTATTCATGGCGTCAGCGCCATTTTGGCTATATTCGTCGGTACTTATCTTACCCATCGGGCCATTCCCTTACTCAAAGGAATGAATGTCAGGCTGGATTCTTTACGGCTATGGGCATTGGCGGCTACCCTTTTAAATTTAGCGGGCGCCATTAGCGGCAATTGGATTTACATGCGTTATCGGGGTCAGGATGGACCGCGCGACTGGATATTGTCGCGCGTTCCCATGTTTCATAACGTGCTGATGGAGTTTAAGGAATTCGTCTCGCTATTTCCGTTTCCTTTGATGCTGGCCGCCACTTTCATACTTTATTTTTATGGTCAACCCATTCAGTACCGCCGCGATATTACCCGTTTTGTAGGTATTACCATTCTGGTTTCGTGGAGTTTTTTGGCGCTGGGCTTCGTGGCTGGCTTGGTTTTAGCTAAATTACGCTTCGTTTAACGAGGGAGACGCTATGCAAAACGAATCAGAAAACGATCAACCTCTTTACTCTGGCCCAGTGGTTGCCGCTGGTTTGTCGTTGTTACTGGCATTTTTGACACTGATGATTAGCCATCATATTTCCAGGTTGACTAAGGAATTGGACAAAATCGTGCATGCCTACGGCTACTGGATGCCAGGTTCGACCGGCAACGGGCCGACAGGCAGCATTGGTTCCTATTCCGGAAAGGAGACTTTGGCTTTAGTGGTGTGGCTGGGTAGCTGGCTAATTTTTCATTTTCTGTGGCGCAAACTGGATTTTCCGTTACAAACCTGGACGCGTATTTTTGTGAGCGGCTTGGTCGTTATTACCTTGGGTTTTTTCCATCCATTGGCAGATCCGATCGTCCGGTTTATTGCCGGCCTGTTTGGGCTGCCTTAGTTTCTATGATGAAGAACATTGCTTTTAAATTCATTTGGGTTTTATTGTTGTTGCTCACCAGTCCGGTTAGTCGCGCCGAAGGGGTGCTACTAAAATCCGAACCCAAAAACAATGCCGAAGTCACCCATTTTGATGGCGCTGTCAAGCTATGGTTTAGCGGCAATGTCGGAGAACGTTCGCCCTCTTTGGTCGTCGTGGACAATAAGGGTAATCGGGTAGATAACAAAGATACTCGCCTAGAATTAGGCGAGCGCCACCGCTTGACCGTTACCACCAAGCCCTTATCGCCTGGACCTTATGCGGCGCGTTATCGGGTCGTTACCGAAGACGGTTTGATCGTCAGCGGCGTCTTGAAATTTTCCATCGCCGACAAAGCGGGGATCGCGGAGGGAAAGCCATGAAAATATTCTATTCATGCTTAGTTCTAGCTTTACTGTTGGTTACAATCGGGCAGGCCTCGGTGCCGTTGGGCGGCAATCGCAAGGGTAACGGCGGCAGTTATGACATGTATGGCTGCATGCAGACCAACGATTATTACGTGGTCAATTTCGCGGCTTACCAACTCGATCCAACCCAAGCTAAAGACAGCAAAAGCCTGCCGGTAGCCGAATGCGTTGATTTGCCGATGACCGGCAAAACCCAAATTTCCATCGATTTACTTGATCTGGACGTCCGCAAAAAGCCGGTGGCGTTAAAAATTCTGCGCGAAGACGGGCAAACCGTCGCCGAACTGCCAATGGCCGTTTGTAAACAGGGTGTACTATCGACGATGGTCGATTTCAAAACCGCCGGCAAATATCAGGCGATTTTGACCGTCGATGATAGCGACCTGCATACGCCGCCCGAGGTCAGCGCCTTGCATATCCCGTTAACCGTGGCTTTAGTCACCGAGCAGACCGGCGGTCATAAAGGCCTGCCGCTATTGTTTATCATCTTCGGCATCATGGTTGCCGCGTCAGCTTACTTTGTGCCGCGTTTACTCAAAGCGAAACCGGTTGAGTCCAAGCATTAGAGAATTTTTGTCGTCAAAGGAATTGTGTATGAAATCGTCATTTTTTAGTTTCGGTTTGGTTTTGGGCGCGGTCACTCTTTTGACGGCCTGCACCGGCTATCATCAATACGCGAAAGAACACGATCACTACATACCGGGCTTAGGTGAAATCATGGCGCAAAGCGCGGATCGCCATGCCAAACTTTGGTTTGCCGGTCTGGCGCGAAATTGGGAATTAGCCGCTTATGAAGTGGATGAGTTGAGGGAAGGCTTTGAGGATGCCGCGAAATATCACCGGACTCACAAGCAGATAAAGCAGCCAATTCCGGAGTTGATTTCTCAATACATGGATCAACCGCTGGCTGGACTTGAAGAAGCTATCAAAGACAATGATAGCCGAGCATTTACTAATAATTACGATAGCTTGACCGAGGGATGCAACGCTTGCCATCAGGCAACCGAGTTCGGATTTAATAGAGTGACGCACCCGAGTTTTAACCCGTTTGCCAATCAGGCATTCGGAACATCAAACTAAAAAATGAAATCACTTAAAAATGAAAGCTTCACACGGTTTTATAGTGTTATCGATATGCTTAATGCTGAATGCCTGCGGCAACGCAAACCACATTAATGGTCGCAGTATGAAAACGGCGCTTAAATCAGTGGCAATCATCAAAGAACGTTTGCCGGCAAGTCAGCGCGTAGAATTTGAAGTGGCTTATTGGTCGCTTCGCAATCAGATCAAGGACGATGCGGAATTTCTTAAGGCCATTGATCAAAAAACTCCGGCGGATATTATTGAGCAGGGAAAAGTCGGCTTTGCCAAGAATAAGGCTGCTGGAGTAGCCGAAGTCGCCGGATATGACAATTGGGAACAAATGATTGCCAAGCAAATTGAGCATCGGGGAGAACAGGATCGTGGGGCGGTCGATCCTAAAGACAAGAAAGCCTATCCCATAGTCGATTACAAGATGCGCTCTATGTAATAACGATGAAAAATTAGCTCGCCCCTTGGGTGGTCCTGGTCTGAAGCGACGTACCGTACTTTTGTCGCGGCTTAAGCGGGTTGCGCGGATTATAAGCTGAGATTTTAGCCTATCATTGTTATAATGGAGGTTTTAGCTAAACCTGTTCGAGTAATTGCATGATTCAAGGTAGTATTGTCGCGTTGGTGACGCCGATGACCGAAACCGGCGCCGTGGATGAACAAAGTTTGCAGCGGCTGGTGGCGTTTCATATTGAGCAGGGCACTGATGCTTTGGTCGCCGTTGGCACTACCGGGGAATCGGCTACCTTGGACGAGGACGAGCATTGCCGGGTGATCGAGTTGGCGCTGAAATTCGCCGCCGGCCGGCTGCCGGTAATCGCCGGCACCGGGGCCAATTGCACCCGCGAGGCGATTCAATTGACGCGCCGGGCCAAGGAATTGGGCGCGGACGCTTGTTTGCTGGTGACGCCTTATTATAACAAGCCGACTCAGGAAGGCTTGTATCTGCATTACCGGGCGGTGGCGGAAGCGGTGGATACGCCGTTGATTTTGTATAACGTGCCGGGCCGTACCGCGTGCGATATGCTGCCGGAAACGGTGGGCCGTTTGGCGCAAATTCCGAATATCGTGGGCGTGAAGGAAGCAAGCGGCAAGTTGGAGCGGGTGCGGCAAATCCGCCAATTGGCCGGGGACGAATTCGCTATTTACACCGGTGAGGATGCCACCAGTTTGGAGTTTATTTTGCTCGGCGGCAATGGCTGCATTACCGTCAGCGGCAACGTGGCCCCGAAACTGCTGCACGACATGCTGTGGGCGGCGTTGCGCGGCGAGCGCGCCGAGGCCGAGGCCTTGGATCGGCGCTTGGCGGGTTTGCATCAGGCTTTGTTCGTGCAATCCAATCCGATTCCGGTAAAGTGGGCGGTGACTGAAATGGGTTTGATGGGCAAGGGCATTCGTTTGCCGTTGACTTGGTTGACGCCGAATTGCGAGGCGGTGGTCAAGCAGGCGATGGTTCAGGCTGGCGTTTTGCCGTCATGAGTCTGGCGCGCCGGAGCAGCGTCGTTTGCTTGACGCTGGGTTTGCTGGCGGCCTCGGGCTGCGCCCGGATCAAGAGCTGGTTTCCCGACAAGGAACGCGATTATCAATTTCACTCCGAGATTCCGGAGTTGATTGTTCCCGAGGATTTGAAACAACGAAATTTTATTAGCAAAACGCCTTCTCCCCGGCCGCCGGCCGCGCCGGAAGCAGCGGCGGAGCCTGTTACAGCGCCTAGGAGCAAAGCGCCGGCCAAGCCGGTGGCCGAGGGCGCGGCGGCGGCGAAACCGGCGCTCGCTGCGATCCCGGAAAAGCCGGCGGTGAACGAAAAACCAGCCGCTAGCGAAAAAACCGCATTTCCGGAAAAACCGAAATTCGCGGAATTACCGGCGGATACCGCTAAACCGGCTAAAACCGAGAAAGCGCCGGCGCAAGTGAATAAGCCGACCGCGCCGTTGGTCAGTGTCGTTAAGTCGGACGTTAGCAGTTTGCAAATCGACCAATCGCAAAAACAGGCTTGGCATTTGGTGTCGCGGGCCTTGAGCTTGCAAAAAATTGAAATTGCCGAGCGGAATTTGGATAAAGGCTATTTTAAGGTGCGTTACGATCCGGACGAGGTGAAGCCTACTTACCGGACCATGTGGGATGAGTTGCGTTTCATGTGGGGCGACGACGAGACCCATGAGCTGGAGTATCTGGTTTCGATAAAGGCAACCGCGCCGCAAGCCACGGAAGTGATGGTGTTGGACCCCGAGGGTAAGGTTTTGTCCAATGCTCCGGCCACGCGTTTGTTGAAATTGATTACTGACGGCATTAATCAAGATCTGTCGCCGGAGCCGAATGAAGGCGCTAAACCTAAGGAGCCGGTTGATTAAGTAAGACCCTCTCTGGTTTTGTTGTGGACCAAAATCTCGCCCGAGCTTTACAATAGGCCTTTCGTTTTTGACTTAAGCTGCCGGTTGGTCATGGACGCCGCTGTTTAGCTTGTTCTTCCCGCTATGGTCTAACCGCTCGCATTTTATAATTTTCCAAGACTCCCATGACACTATTGATTTTACCCGGCGGTTCCGCGCTTTCCCGTTTTCGTTTGGATAAGTTGTTGCTTAGCTTGCAAGGTTTGCATGCCGGGGTAAGCGCCGTCACGGCGCGGTTTACCCATTTTGTGCAATTAAGCGCGGAGCTTAATGATGACGAGTTGGCGCGTTTGCAAACTTTGTTGGCCTACGGCGCGCCGGCGGCGGAGGCGGCGGCGGATGCGTTGCTATGGGTGACGCCGCGGGCCGGGACGATTTCGCCTTGGTCGAGCAAGGCCAGCGAGATTGCCGAGCGTTGCGGGCTGACCGCCGTGCGCCGCATTGAGCGGGGCGTGGAGTACGCCTTGCAAGGCGAAGGACTGGATGTTGCGGCGCTGGCGGTTTTGGCTCCGTTGTTGCATGATCGCATGACCGAGCAAGCTTGGCTGGAGCATGCGCCGGAGAATTTGTTTGTTCAAGGCGAGCCCGCGCGCTTGCAAAGCGTGGATCTGTTGTCCGGCGGCGCGGCGGCTTTGCGTTTAGCCAACAGCGAGTTGGGCTTGGCCTTGTCGGAGGATGAGATTGAGTATTTGGCCGCCAGTTTCACCGAGTTGGGCCGTAACCCGACCGACGTGGAGTTGATGATGTTCGCCCAGGCCAATTCCGAGCATTGCCGGCATAAGATTTTCAACGCCGATTGGCGTTTGGACGGCGAAGCGCAAGCGCTGTCCTTGTTTGCGATGATCCGCAATACGTATAACGCGCATCCGGAGAATATTTTGTCCGCCTACCGGGACAACGCCTCGGTGATTAAGGGCGCGGAGACCGAGGTTTGGCTGCGTGATCCGCTGCGGCATGAATACGCTTACCAGCGGGAGCCGGCGCATATTTTGATGAAGGTGGAGACGCATAATCATCCGACGGCGATTTCGCCGCATCCGGGCGCGGCCACCGGCTCCGGCGGGGAGATTCGCGACGAGGCGGCGACCGGGCGCGGTTCGGCGACCAAGGCCGGCTTGACCGGCTTTAGTGTGTCGCATCTGCGGGCGCCGGGTTACGAGCAGCCGTGGGAATTGGATTGCGGCAAGCCGGAGCGGATTGCTTCGGCCTTGGATATCATGTTGGCCGGGCCGCTTGGCGGCGCGGCGTTTAATAATGAGTTTGGCCGGCCGAATATCGCCGGTTATTTCAGAACCTTTGCCCAGCCGGCGGAATGCGGCGCGCCGAATCGGTTTAGGGGCTTTCATAAGCCGATTATGCTCGCCGGCGGCTTTGGCCAGATTCGGCCGATGCTGGTGGAGAAGCGGGAGATTCCGCCGGGGGCGTTGATCGTGATTCTGGGCGGGCCGGCCATGCTGATCGGCTTGGGCGGCGGCGCGGCGTCGTCGCGGACTAGCGGCCAGGGTTCGGCGGAGTTGGATTTTGCTTCTGTACAGCGGGAGAATCCGGAAATGCAGCGGCGTTGCCAGGAGGTGATTAACCATTGCAATGCCTTGGGCGCGGAGAGCCCGATTGTTTCGATTCACGACGTCGGGGCCGGCGGGTTGTCCAATGCCGTGCCGGAGATTATTCACGACAGCGGGCGCGGCGGCCGGTTTGAGCTGCGGGACGTGCATAACGCCGATTTGGGCATGTCGCCGATGCAGATTTGGTGCAACGAGGCGCAAGAGCGGTATGTGCTGGCGATCAAGCCGGAGTCGTTGCCCTTATTCAGCGAATTTTGCCGCCGCGAGCATTGTTTGTTCGCGGTGATCGGCGAAGCCACCGCCGAGCAGCGTTTGCTGCTATCCGACCGTTTGTTGGGCGAGCAGGCGGTGGATTTGCCGATGCAGGTGTTGTTCGGCAAGCCGCCGAAAATGCAGCGCGACGCGCAAACCCTACCGAAAAATTTACCGCCGCTGCAATTGCAAGGCGTGCATTTGGCGCAGGCGGTGCGCCGGGTGCTGGCTTTTCCGGCGGTGGCGGATAAAAGCTTTTTGATCCATATCGGCGACCGCTCGGTGACCGGCTTGGTGGCGCGCGATCAGTGCGTCGGGCCGTGGCAGGTTCCGGTGGCGGATGTCGGCGTTACCGCCGCCGGGTTCAGGGATTATCATGGCGAGGCGATGGCGCTGGGCGAGCGCGCGCCGTTGGCGTTGATAGACGCGCCGGCTTCAGGGCGCATGGCGGTCGGCGAGGCTTTGACCAATTTGGCGGCGGCGTGTATAGGCGGGTTGCAGGATGTAAAGCTGTCGGCCAATTGGATGGCGGCGGCGGGCAGCCCCGGCGAGGACGCGGCCTTATATGCCACGGTGCGCGCGGTGGGCATGGAGTTGTGTCCGGCGCTGGGGGTGGCGATACCGGTGGGCAAGGATTCGTTGTCGATGCGGACGGCGTGGCGGGATGCGGAGGGGGATAAAACCATGACCGCGCCTCTGTCGCTGATCGTGACCGCGTTCGCGCCGGTGACGGACGTGCGGCGGACTTTGACGCCGCAATTGAAGCCGGTTGCCAGCAGTTTGTTGTTGATCGATTTGGGCCAGGGCAAAAACCGCTTGGGCGGCTCGGTGTTGGCGCAGGTTTACGGCCAATTGGGCGCTGAAGCGCCGGATTTGGACGATCCGCGCTTGTTCAAACGTTTTTTCAATACCGTGCAAATGCTGAATGCGCTGGGTTTGCTGCTGGCTTATCATGACCGCTCCGACGGCGGTTTGCTGGCTTGCGCGGCGGAAATGATGTTCGCCGGCCGGCAAGGCGTGGATTTGCAGTTGGCGGAGTTGGGCGAGGATGCGCTGGCGGCTTTGTTCAACGAGGAGTTGGGCGCGTTGTTGCAGGTTGCCGAGGAGGATTTACCGCGCGTGGCCAGGCTGTTGGACAAGGCCGGGTTGGACGATTTTAGTTTTATCGTCGGCCGGGTGACCGCCGAGCCGGTGTTGCGCATTAGTCGCGGCGAGGCCGTGTTGTATCAGGCAGGGCGCGCCGAGTTGCAGTTGATGTGGTCTGAGTTGAGCTTCCGGATGCAGGCTTTGCGGGATAATCCGGAATGCGCCGCTAGTCAGTATGCGCGCATCACCGATGATGCCGATCCCGGCTTGAGCGCGCGTCTGACTTTTAACCCGGATCAGGATATTTGCGCCGGTTTCAGCGCGCGGCCCAGGGTGGCGATTTTGCGCGAGCAGGGGGTTAACGGCCACATGGAGATGGCGGCGGCGTTTGACCGCGCCGGTTTCACGGCGGTGGACGTGCATATGAGCGACATTATTTCCGGACGGGTGGGCTTGGCCGAGTTTACCGGGTTGGCCGCCTGCGGCGGTTTTTCTTACGGCGATGTGTTGGGCGCGGGCGGCGGATGGGCGAAGTCGATTTTGTTCAATGAGCGGGCGCGGCGCGAGTTTTCTGAATTTTTTCAACGCGGCGATACGTTTGCGTTGGGGGTATGCAACGGCTGTCAGATGTTGTCCGGCTTGAAGGCGTTGATTCCGGGGACGGAACATTGGCCGAGCTTTCAGCGTAATGCGTCGGAGCAGTTTGAGGCGCGGGTGGCGATGGTCAAGGTGCAGGCGTCGCCGTCTATCTTTTTCGGCGGCATGGAAGGTTCGTTGTTGCCGGTGGCGGTGGCGCACGGAGAAGGGCGGGCGGTGTTCGGCGCGGATGCACCGTATGCGGCGAGCTTGGCCGCGTTGAGTTATGTGGATAATTACGGGAATGAAACCGAGGCGTTTCCGGCTAACCCTAATGGTTCGCCGCTGGGTGCGACGGGTTTCACCAGCGCCGACGGACGAGTTACGATTATGATGCCGCATCCGGAGCGGTGTTTTAGGAAGGTGCAAAATTCCTGGTATCCTGATGAGTGGGGCGAGGACGGCGCTTGGTTGCGCATGTTTAGAAACGCTCGCGCTTGGGTGGGGTGAGAATGCCTATGCCGGCTTAGGCGAATTTTGGTAATTTATTGACAAAAGTCAATGACAGGCTAAAATTAATTTAGGGCGTTTTTCGTGGCGCGTGTTTTGTGTAATACATTGATAATGCTCTTTTTTTGAGAGAGCGTTTTTGGCTTTGCGTTACACGTCATGATTCGTCCTAACAGGCTGGAAAAACGGCGCGGCGGCGGGAATGTTGCGTCATCTGTGTTGGTAAAAGATTTGTCTGGAGGCGGTTGGCAATGCGTTTGTCGCTGTCAAGCTTAGGATGTAGCAAATGAAACGAGATAGTAGAAATCAATTGCCTGCTGGTTTGGAAGCTACCGCGCAAGATTGGGCGGTTTATCTTGAGGAAAAGTTCCGGCAAGCCGACGGGGACGCGGCATCCATTGCCCGCATCTTGGGAGATATCGCCCGCGCCCGGTCCGGCGGCATGGCGGAGGTGGCGCGTAAAACCGGTTTGTCGCGGGAAAGTTTGTATAGATCGCTGGACGGCAAGCATATCCCCAGTTTTGATACCATTCTTAAAGTGACGCGCGCCTTGGATATTGATTTGAGCGTGCGTTTTAACGAGAGTCTGTCCGCCGAAGGTCATTAAGCTACCGCTGCCGCCGCGCCGGATATCCAGCGCGGCGGCGTAAGGTTTTACGCGGCGACGCCCAGTAGTACCGAGCCGGCCTTGAACACGGCGGTGACCGCTTGGCCTACGTGCAGGTTAAGTCCGGTGGCGCTGTCATTGGTGACGGTGGCGATGATTTGATGACCGCCGCTAATGTTGATATCGACCTCGGTATTGACCGCGCCGGGTTTAACCGCCGAAATTTCGCCGCCGATTTGATTTCTGGCGGAGACTTTGTAGCCGCCGAAGTCGGTGATTAATGTGACTTGCGGCGCTTTGACCAAGGCGATGACTGGGGCGCCTTCCTTAATGTCCAACGCCGCGATGGAGTCTTTGGTAACGGAGGCGATGATGGTCTCGCCGCCGGGCAGGCCGACGATTACTTCTGCGTTGACCGCGCCGAGAATGACTTCTTTTACCACGCCGTCGAATTGATTTCTTGCGCTGGTTTTCATGGGGTGCTCCTGGTTTGATGTGTTATTAAATTGTCGCGCGGGGTTGTGCGCGCGGTTTGTTGTGTGATTGGAGTATAGCCGGGATGGCGGGCGGCTGGCGTTATTTGTTGTGGTATAGCGGTAGGACTGTAATAATTGTTGCTTAAAAAATTGACAATGACTTTCAATGCGGGGTGTCGTCTTCTTCTTGCGTTATTAGCCCGATTTTCCTGCGCTTAAGCTGGTAGTGAAATTATATATCAGAGTGATAATCATGAACGAATTTGATTTTACCCTTGTTTATGATATTTCCAATATAATTAAGCCATTAAATGAAATTGCGGAAATTCTATATATGAGCGGCTGCGAGGATGCAATTATTGGCATAGGTCGCGCTGGGCAGGTTGCTATTAACTTTACGCGCGAGTCATCTAATGCCCTGGAAGCGGTAACAAGCGCGCAAAACAATGTGACAAGCGTGTTGCCTCAGGCCAAGCTAATTGAAGCAACACCCGATATAGTCGGTTTAACCGATATTGCCGAAATTCTTAAATGTAGCAGGCAAAACATTAGAAAGATTTACCAGCGTTACAAAGAAACTACAATATTTTTTGCAGATCTTGGACGACCAGATAACTGCGGGCTGTTACGTTTCATTAACATATATTTTATGTTAGGTGCTTGTTTTTTTGTTTATATTCCTGAATTTTTTGGCATAGTAACGAACTAATTCTTGATATTTCTTGGTTTGCATCTAAATCTATGTTAAAATCCAGTCCACCATATTTTGTTGTTTCATCAAACATGCTCCTTTGTGCGTTACTAAACCAAATAGGTATTACTGACTTATCCCCAAATCTGTCTTTGAATTGATCTGATTCAAATTTTGTCCATATTCTTTTTGGATAGTCAGGGCTAAGCAAAACGATAACAAATGATGCTTCACTTTTATATATAGGTCCTAAGTAATCTTCTACATTTTCCGCCAATATTCTATGTTGCTCATTTTTGTCGTAAAAAACAGATAGTTCACGCTCTGAAAGAAAAATAAATAAGCTCTCTGCTATATTTCTATCTGCACCCGCAAAAGATAAAGCAAAATCATACTGCGATTCAAACTCAACCGAACTGAAACCAACCCTCTCACTAAACTTAGACCAAAGTAAGTTTTTAATATAATAAAAGAATTTTGGATCTTCGATGCTAAGTTCCGTAGTTGTTTTGTCGTAATGAATTATGTCGTGGAGTGAGGAGTGATTATCTATATGGCTAGTCAAATAACCCTTCTCCACGATTTGTCCAACGCTACCACGATGCTCAGGATTCTGTTTTATTTTATCATTAATATTAATTGACCATTCATTGCTTTTCGATAACCAATTTAACAGATAGAAATATGGAGCCCGACCTTCTTTTCTCAGTCTAGGTCCAGTAGCAAACAGTTTTGCTTTTTCAAAAAACGTTTTATCGAGATCTTTTATTATTCTATCTTTAATTACCTCAATACTTGATTTTGTTTCCTCTGTAGTTTCTTTTTCGTCAATTATTCCTGCATCAATACAACATTCATGGCAAAGCATCTGAGCCAAATGAAAACTCCCTTCAGAGTTTTCAACTATTTGATTTTTAATATTAATTGAAATATTCAGGGCTTTTTCGCCTTGGCTAACCAAGTTTTCTATTTTTTCGTGAGGATTAGCTTCAAATGATATTGTGTCTATTCTTCCTGTAAGATCAGCAGCATAATTAATCAATGATTGACCCGCTTTATTGATTCCTATAATTACAACTTTGCTTTCTTGATCTTCTTTATCTGCAAGAAGTTTAATGTAATCAGCTATACTGTGCTTTATTATATCTGAAAGTCTATGAAAGTCATCAATCAATACTAAGCCAATATTCTCCATTTGCGGAAGCTCAGCAATCAGGTCCAAATCATCAGGTTTACGCCCAGAAAGAATAGTTACTGAGTTTTTAAAATCAAGTGTATTTACAATTCTCAACACGCTAGTTGTCTTTCCTATACCCGAGGGCCCTTCGACTATAGTACCTCTGCCTGGGGTTCTAATTGAAACTAGGAGTGCTTTAAATTCATTTGGTTCAACGAAGGTATAGGTTGGTATGCCTGAACGCTTAAAAACATCTTCAAGTTTTTTCATAAATTAAATAGGTTATTTGCGCATCCATTTTGTATTAATTTACCCCAAATACATCATCCAGGTTTTTAGCGTCTAATTCCCGATCGAACCACGTTTCGATTTGGCCGACGCTGGCGTTGGCGATCTTTGTTTCGATTTCTGCCGGCAATGTTCCAAATCGTCTAAATAGACGCCGTTTTAGCAGAGTGGCTTCGCCTTCGGCTCTACCTCTAGCTTCATATTCTTCGGCGATTTCCTGAAAAAACCGGGTTTGCTGTAATTCGACTTCGTGTATGGCGACCATTTTTCTAACCTCCTCGCGGGTTAAATGCGGAAACTTGTAAATCAAAATCGTTTCAATAAGATCAAGATCTTCTAGGTTTAGTTTAACATGACCGTTCCTGAATGGCAGCAAGCGGCTATCGGTTTCCGCTTCCGGGCAGGTAATCAACTGGAATAGCAGTAATTTGGGATCGG
>CAIYSZ010000059.1 GCA_903928965.1 uncultured Pseudomonadota bacterium | reverse complement strand
GTTCGCGACCGATGCGCTTCGCCGCGCTTAGCGGCATCCTATGGGATGCTATCTATAAGATATAAATATTATTATAAGATGTGGGGGGGGTATGTCTGCGATTGGGGTGTGGTCCGCGCCGGATGCCGGGCGGATGGCGGTGTCGTTTCGTTTTTTGTTGAGTTTGTATGTAGTGATTCCGTTGTGTTTGTTGTTGGCGGCGGCGGATAGATGGTTGTTGGCCGGTCAGTTGCGTGCGTCGTTGCCTAGCAGTCCGAGTCATTTTTTGTTGTTTCAGTTGTTGTTCGGTACGCCGCATATCATCGCCAGTAATTTGTTGTTGGCGGGGCACGCCGATTATTTGTGCGAGTTTAAACACAAGCTGTTGGGTATGAGCTTGTGTATCGCGTTGTTTTTCGGGGTTGGCAGTTTGTTTATTCCGTACCGGGTTTTGTATGTTTTGACCGCGTGTTGGACGGTGTATCACGTTTTAAAGCAGCAGCATGGGGTGGCTAAGGCGGTTTGCGGCTTGCCGCCGCTGGCGTTTTATCTGCAGCTGTGGTTGAGCGTGGCCGCCGGGATTTTGATTTACCTAGGCGTGTTTTTGAAGAACAGTTTGTCGCCGGAGCATGCCGATTTAGTATTTTGGAGTTCCGGGCTGTTGAGCGGTTTGTTGTTGTTGTCCACGCTTTGGGCGCAACGTTTTCCGCGGACTGGGTTCGGCAAGTGGTTTTTGTGGGCGAATAGTTTTTTGGTGGCGGCCAGTTGGCTGGTGTACGCCGGTCAATATTATTTTTTGGCGATTTTGATGCCGCGCTTGGTGCACGATATTACCGCCTATACGTTTTACGTGAGCCACGATGTGAATCGGCAGGCGGAGGGGCCGGACGGTTGGCTGCATCGGGCGGCGGCGGCGTGCGGTTTGCCGCCGGCCTGGGTGTTGCCGGCGGTTTCGGTGTTGCTGACCTTTGTGTTGCAGCAGTACGGCGATGCGGCGGTGAATTGGCTGACGGAATATTGGTTTTCCGTGCCGGTGTATAAGGCGGTCAGCGTGGGGCTAATCGGTTATTTGGCTTTGATGCATTATTATTCCGAGGCTTTTGTTTGGGCTAAGGGCTCGCCGTTGCGCCGCTATATTCATTTCGCCCGCTGACGTTCGCGTCAAGGGGCGAAGAATTGTCCGAATGCGCGGCTGCCCTCGCCGGTTTTGAGGGTGTCGATCACGCTCAGGGTTTGCGCGTCTATGACGGAGACGCTGTTGTCCAGCCAGTTGGCGACATAGACGTGGCGGCCGTCCGGGTGCGCGGCAATGCCTTCGGGTTTGTCGCCGACGCTTAAGGTAGCCAGAATGCGGAAGTTCTCGGTGTCTAAAACGGTGACCGTGCCGTCGTCTTGGTTGGTAACGAACAGGCGGCTGTCGTTTTGCGCCAGCGCCACGGCGTAAGGCCGCGCGCCGACGGCGATGCGGTTGACGCGCTTGAGGCTTTGCGCGTCCAGGATGCTGACGTCGTTGCTTTCCACGTTGGCGGCGTATAGATAACGGCCTGCGCGGTCGACGCAAATGCCGAACGGGTGCGCGCCGATTTTGGTGGTGTTTCTGAGGCTCAAGGTTTTCAGGTCGAGCTGTGAGATGGAGTCGTCCATGCGGTTGGCCACATAGAGCCAGCGGCTGTCTGGGCTGATTGCCAGACCGGACGGCGATTTGCCGACGGTTAAATCGGCTTGCTTGGTGAATTGTCCGGTTTCAAAGAGGCTGACGGTGTTTTCGTACCAATCGGCCACGAATACGCGGCCGCCGCTAGGGTCTACCGCGATGCCCAGCGATGCGCCGCCGGCTTTGACGTGACGCAGTTTGTTCAGGGTTTGGCTGTCGAGCACCCAAAAGCCGCCGCTTTCCGGGGTGCTGATGTAAACTTGGCGGCGGGCCGGATTGACCGCCACGCCGGCCGGTTTGCCGTCTAGCTGCACGGTGGCGAGGGTTTGCCGGGTGTCGCCGTCGATGACTGACACTGAGTTGTCCAATTGATTGGTGATGAAGGCGCGCGGCGCGGCGGCGGCGTTGAAGCTGATGAGGGCGAGCAGCGGTAGAAGCAGGCGTTTGGCGGTCATGGCTTGCCGGAGGTTGGGTTTTTATCTGATTGTCGCTCGAATTCGCCTTCCAAGGTTTCACCGGGGCTGGCGGTTGGCTTTATCGGGTCTATGCCGGTTTGCGCCCAGGCATGGCGCATCAATAATTCCGCGATTTTGCGCCGGCTGGCCGGAATTAGGCACAATAGGCCGAGCGCGTCGGTGATAAAACCGGGGGTCAGCAATAGCGCGCCGCCAATCAGGATGATGGGGCCTTCAATCAGTTCGTAGGCTGGAATTTTGCCCTCCCGCAGGGTGTTTTGCAGCCGGGTCCAGGTGGCGAAGCCTTGGGTTTTGAGCAAATGCGCACCGACCACAGCGGAGACAACCACTAGCAAGGCGGTGGGGAACGCGCCGATCAGGCCGCCCATTTCGGTCAGGAAATAGATTTCCAGTATCGGGATTATTAAAAAGGCTAGGAATAGTAGGCGTAACGGATTCATTTTGCTTATTGGTTCAAAAAACCAGAAAATAGTAACCGATGTTTTAACACTTCACAGGATAATTTGATGCGGCAATTGATACTTTTAACCTGCCCTGATCGTGCGTTTGCCGAATGGCTGGCGAAACAATTAGTTGTTCGCGGGCTGGTGGTTGGTCGCCAGCTGGCCGCCTACATCAATTGTTTGCCCGGCAGGTATGGGGCATCAATTGAAGCTGACTGGTAATCGGGATGTTTTATGAAATACTCGAAATCATCGCGCACGCTAACGGGCGCGGTATCACGGAATATTGACAATGGATAGCTGCATGTTTATTACACGTTTGATGAGTTTTTTCACGGCCTGTTGTTTTAGTCTGGGCGTTTTGGCTTTGGAAAATAAGGATATTTTGCCGGTGGACGAGGCGTTCAAGTTTTCCGCCGCCGCGGAAGCGGCGGATCGGGTGGGGCTAAGCTGGAAGATAGCTCCGGGCTATCATTTGTATCGGGATAAGGTGAAGGCGCAGTCGCAAACCGAGGGTTTGGAATTGGGCGCTTTGGATTTGCCGGAGGGTCTTACCGAGCAAGACGCGGTATTCGGCGAAACTAAGGTGTTCCGCGGCGATGTGGCGGCGGTGTTGCATTTGGCCAGCCCGGCCGGCGGACGCCAAATTCAGGTGTTGATCAAGTATCAAGGTTGCGCGGATGTGGGTGTGTGCTATCCGCCGCAAAAAAAACTCGTGGAATTGAGCCTGCCGGCCGGCGGCGCAAGCGGGGAGCCGGCGGGCGCGGCGGCTTCGCCCTTGCAGGTGTTGAAAAGTTTGTCGCCGGGCGGCGCGGATGATTTGTTGCCGCCGGAACTGGCTTTCAAGTTTCAAGCCGAGGTGAAGGATGCGCAACATATTTTGGCGACTTGGACTCCGGCGCCCGGTTATTTTTTGTATAAGCATAAATTGGCGCTAGTGGCCGACGAAACGCAATCCGAGGCGCGTTTGGCGCCTTTTTCGCTGCCGAATGGCGAGCCGCATGACGATCCTGAGTTTGGCTTGGTCGAGATTTACCGGTCGCCGGTTACGGTGGAAGTGGCGGTTAGCGGTCCGGCCTCCGCAGTGACTTTGGTGGCTAAATATCAGGGTTGCGCCGAACGGGGGGTGTGTTATCCGCCGATGCAGGCGCGGGTGGTGTTGATGCGGAGCAACGGCGAGGAGAGTCAGGCGGTCAATGAACAGGAACAAATCGTGCGCGATTTGCGGCGGCAGGGTTTTGGGTTGACCTTGTTGAGCTTTTTCGGGTTCGGTTTGTTGTTGGCGTTTACGCCGTGCGTGTTTCCGATGATCCCGATTTTGTCGGGGATTATCGTCGGACAGGGTGAGGGTTTGACCACGCGCAAGGCGTTTTTATTGTCCTTGAGTTATGTGTTGGCCTCGGCCTTGATGTATACCGGTTTCGGGGTGTTGGCGGCCTTGTTCGGCTCGAATTTGCAGGCGGCGTTTCAACAGCCTTGGGTGATTGGGGTATTTAGCGCCATTTTCGTGGCGCTGTCGTTGTCGATGTTCGGGTTTTATGAATTGGAATTGCCGCAATCCTTGCAAAACCGGGTGCTGCAAACCAGCGACCGGCATCGGGACGGTTCTTATTTTGGCGCGGCGATCATGGGGGCGTTTTCTTCGTTGATCGTGGGGCCTTGCGTGGCCGCCCCGTTGGCGGCGGCCCTGGTGTATATCGGCCAGACCGGGGATGTGTTGCTTGGCGGGGCGGCCTTGTTCACGATGGCTGTCGGCATGGGCGCGCCTTTGCTGGCCTTGGGGGCGTCCGCCGGTAAATGGTTGCCGAAGTCCGGCGCTTGGCTGAATAATACCAAGTCGGTTTTCGGGGTGATCATGCTGGGGGTGGCGGTATGGATGCTGTCGCGGGTGGTCCCCGCCGGCGTGACCCTATTATTGCTGTCCATGTTGTTGGTGTTTCCAGCGGTGTATCTGGGGGCGTTGGAGCCTCTGCCGGCGGCGGCCAGCGGTTTGCTCAAGCTGCGCAAGGGCTTGGGCGTGTTTTTGCTGGCCTTGGGTCTGTTGGAGCTGATCGGTGTGGCGGCCGGCGGGCGGAATCCGCTGCTGCCGTTGCAGGGTTTGGCCGGAAGCGGCGGCGCGGCGGCGAAGGCCGAAGGTTTGCGTTTTGAGAAGGTGAAAAATCTGGTCGAATTGGGCGAGGCGTTGCAAAAAGCCGCCGCCGAGGGAAAGCCGGCGATGTTGGATTTTTACGCCGATTGGTGCGTGTCGTGCAAGGAGATGGAGGAGTTTACCTTTAGTGATCCGGAGGTGCGGCGGCGGTTGGCGGATTTTCGGCTGTTGCAGGCCGATGTGACGGCGAACAGCGAGCAGGATCAGGCTTTGCTGCGGCAGTTTAATTTAATCGGGCCGCCGGGGATTATTTTTTTCGACGCCCGCGGTCAGGAGTTGGCCGCCAAGCGGGTGGTCGGGTTTCAGGATGCCGGGAATTTTCTGAAAACCTTGCAAGGCGTCGGCGGTTAGGCCGGCTGGTTGTAGCTGGCGGCGAAATCGCGCAGGAATTCGTCCAGCCGCTCCGGCGGCAGTTGGTTGACGCCGGCCGCCGCTTGGCGTCCGCCGCCGCCGGGGTAGCGGCGGCAGAGGGCGTCCGCGCCGGCTGGGCGGTTGAGCGGGGCGCGCACGCTGATTTGGTAGCCGCCTTGCCGATGATGGGTGATGATGGCGTGGGCGCGCTGGGGATGCCGTTTGGCTAGGTGGTTGCCGAACGAGCCGTTGATCCGGCGCGCCCATTGCGCGTCGGGCAGGATGACGGCCGCCGCGCCCGGTCCTTGGTAGTCCGGCGTTTGTTGTAGCGCTAGTTGCAGGTCGGATTGGCGAGTTTCGCTGAGTGCGCGCCATAGTTCCGCTTCGGCGGCGCAAAAGTCCAGCGGCCAGGGATGCACGGCCAGGCGGCGGTAGAGTTCCGCCGGGTGCAGCAGCAAGTCGTCAAGGTCTTCGCCGTAGGCGTTGTAGTTGACCGCCTCGCCGAGCTGTTGCAATTGTTCGATTTGGGTTTTCGGTAGCGCCAAGGGTTGCAGGACGCGGCGGGCGGCGGCGTCCAGATTGTCGCCGAAAGCGCCGGCCGCCGCCCAGCCGGGGTAGGCGTGTTGCAGGTGCGCGTGCATCAACAGGCTGGTGCAGGCGTCTGGCGAGGGGTCGATCAGCGTGGTTAGATTGGGGTAGACGGGTAGGTCGCCGCAATAGTGATGATCGACGTAAAAAACTTGGGCTCCCTGACGCAATAAGCGCTCTAGGTCTTGGCGGTTGCTGTCGAGCGAGATGTCTAGCACGCTGATGGCGGCGTCTTGGGCGTCTTGTATCTTGGCCAGGAGGCGGATATCCCGTTTGACGCCGGTGACCGGCTCGGCGGCGGCGGGCCGGGCTAGCCGCCATTGGATCAGGGCGCAAATGCCGTCGGCGTCGCCGTTGAATACGTCAATCCGGCGCATGGCTTTCGTTCCGCGCGGGGTCTTTGGCTTGGATGACGCCGTTGGCGCGCAATAAATCCATTATTTGCGCCACACAGGTTTGCAAATCGTGACGGCCGGTGTCGACGATGAGTTCCGGTTGTTCCGGGGCTTCGTACGGGGACGAAATGCCGGTGAATTGGCGAATTTCCCCGTTACGGGCTTTGCGGTATAGGCCTTTGACGTCACGTTGTTCGCAAATCTCAAGGTCGCAGCGGCAGTAGATTTCGATAAAATCGCCGGCGGCCACTAGCCGGCGGGCGAATCGGCGCTCGGCGTCGAACGGGGAGATGAAGGCGGTCAGGGTAATGAGGCCGGCTTCCAGCATCAGTTTGGCCACTTCTCCGACGCGGCGAATGTTCTCCCGCCGGTCTGCGTCGCTGAAGCCGAGGTCGGCGCAGAGTCCGTGGCGGACATTGTCGCCGTCGAGCACGAAACTATGGCATCCTAATTGGTGCAGGCTTAATTCGACCGCATGCGCCAGCGTGGATTTGCCGGCCCCGGACAGGCCGGTGAACCAGAGTATGACGCCGCGATGCCGATTTTGCCGCTGCCGGGCGGTCCGGTCCACGGCGGCTTGTTGCCAGACCAGGTGAGCGGGTGGCGTCAGAGCCGGGGTTGCGGGCGGCGCCGGTTCGGGCGATAGTGAATTTTTCGGGGCCGAATCGGCTAAAATTTCCCTTTTTTCGTTAATCCATGTCATGTTAAGTTTGAACGAATACTTGCAATTGTCGGCCGGTTTGATTTCGGTGGTGAATCCTATTGGCGTGATTCCGTCGTTTATTGCGTTAACCGAGCAGCGCACCGCTAGAGAGCGCGGGCGCATCGCGGTGACGTGCGCTTTTTCGGTGGCGGTGGTGTTGTGGACCGCGCTGTTCGCCGGTGAGCCTATTCTACAATTTTTGGGGATTAGCTTGGCTTCTTTTCGCGTGGCGGGGGGGATTTTGGTGTTGTTGATGGGGATTTCCATGTTGCATGCGAATCCGGATCGGGCGCGGCATACGCCGGAGGAGATGGAGGAGTCTTATGAGCGGGAGTCGGTGGCGGTGGTGCCGCTGGCGATCCCGTTGTTGAGCGGGCCGGGGGCGATCAGCACGATTATCGTTTACGCGCATACGGAACATGGGTGGCCGCATTATGCGCTGGTGGCGGCGGTGGTGTTTTCGGTGGCGCTGCTGATTTTGGCGATTTTGCTGTCCGCGCCGCGTATTGCGAAACTGATGGGGCGTTCCGGCATGAATGTGGTGACGCGGGTGATGGGCTTGCTGTTGGCGTCGATTGCGGTGGAGTTTATAGCCAAGGGTTTGCTGGTTTTGTTTCCGGTGTTGGGCATATCTTGAGTATATATCTTAGCTCAGCGGTAGCGTTGCGCCTTGATTCTTGTCTTGGTTTTGACCTCGGTTTTGATTTCAGCGGTTTTGATTTCGGTTCGGGAAAACCACATTTGGTGCAGGCTGAGCAGGATTTGCATGGTCAGGGAAATGCCCATCAGCGCGCCGCTAAACACGACGAGAAAGGCGAATTCGGAGAATCGCTTGGTGATGAACCAGGATAGTACGTCCAGCAGCATGGCGACGAACGGGATAAGGACCATGACCCGTTTCAGGTAGATGTTGATTTCGCACAGGATGAAGATTTTGCCGACCAGATACAGGATAAAGGCAATGCCGAACAAGTGTATGTGCGAGACGCGTACTAGCGAAGGCACGCTCGCGCCGCCGCCATGCGCCAGTTCGGAGACGCTGGGGTAACGGGTCAGATCCGGTAGGCTAGGGTTGATGGCGGGGGTGTGGCACAGCACGCAATCGCGGTTCAGGATGGGGGCGATTTTGTCGTTATAGCCGGCTTCGTCCGCGCCGTTTTGAATCCACCTGAGGATGACTTCCTGATCGCTTTTGTATTTTAAATTAGGCAGCATGATGCCGGTGACGGCGGAGCCAAGCCGGGTTTGGTCATTGGAGCCGTGGAATTGGATGGTGATGTCGTCGATGGAGAGTCCGGGTTTGCCGTCGCGGCCTTGATCGGTGTAATACAAGTTAATCAGGGCCATTAGGTAGCCGATGCCGATGGTTAGCAGAAACGCGGTGTTGAGTATGCGTTCGCTCATCGAGATGTCGCTGAAGCGGGCGTAACGCTGTGGCATATTTTTGTTACTCGGTAAGCCTAGGTCACCGAATTATACATCCTTTCAGAAACAATTCGGCGGCTTCGCTGGCCCAGAGCTTGATGGTTTCAGGAGCCGGGGTGAGTTCCAGGCCCAGTTGCAGGCGATAGTAACGCTCGCCGCGCAGTAGGCTAAGGTATTGGTCGGCCAGAAACGTCGCGTCTAGTTCCGCCGCTATAACGCCTTCGCTTTGCTTCCGGCGGAAGAATTCGGCCAGCAGCCGCAGCGTGTTCGCCGGGCCGTGGCCGTAGAATTCGGTGACCAGCTCGGGAAAACGCGGGGCCTCGGCTAACAGAACGGCGCGCAGGCGGATGATTTCGGGCTGGGTAACGTTTTTTAAGTAGACGCAGCCGAAATGGGATAAGGTATCGGTGCAGTTGTCGCAGTCTGAGAGTATGTTTTCCAAGGCGTCGGTGTCGCACTTTACTAACGCGCGAAATAATCCTTCCTTGCCGTCGAATAGGTTGTATAAGGTGCGCAAGGAAACCTTGGCTTCCTTGGCGACCATGTCCAGGGTTAGGTTGGCATAGCTGTTGGCCAGCAATAACTGCCTGGCGGTCTCCAGCAGCCGTTCCTTGCTGAGTTTCTCGCATCCTTTCGCGGGGCGTCCGCATTTAATATTCATCGTATTGCTACTATTAATCATAGTGATAGACAATGAGCGGTTGTTGATTCATATTATGCCTGGTATTGGTTCTGTATACTTGCCCTGGTTACGGTTGGGGGCGAGTCCTTGACTTAATCCGAAAGTTGTTATTTTTCGTTAGAAAGAATCGAATAAATCTTCATTTTTAAGCATAGCATGAATTTTTTATTTGTGTGTAGGGTAGCGTCTTGCTAAGAGCTGCCGTTTATGGCGGCTAAGGCGGCGTGGAAGTTGTTCCGCTTTAATATAATATATTGATATTTAATGTTAAAGTTTTTTGATTGGTTTTTTGTTAAAAGTTTTTGTTATTGTTTTTATTTCCATTAAATAGAAAGTATCGGTCGCCGCTTATGGAAAAGACTCGTCAGTTTGACGAGTAAGCGACTTTTGGCGTAAATTTGATGCGGAAGGCGAGGATTGTGTGCGTTTATGTTAATAATCACGGCGATAAATTGTAATATTAGGTTTTATTCATTCCGTCGCGGCGAGGTTGAGTTATGCGGCTAGTCTTTTTTGGCTTTAGGATTTATTAATTGTATGATGGCCCAATACGCGGCGCTTGGCGCGCCTGGGATAGTCTTATGCGGTCCGGCTTGCCGGCGAGGGGGTATGGTTTAGGCCGCCGTCGGGTCATGGTGGGCGGCGTTTTTTTGAAGTAATTGATTTTATTCGTGGGCTTAGGCGTCGTGAGGTGATTTCACTGGATTTTTTAAGTCGAATTGAACGCATTTGGCTTGCAATGTGATACATTGAGAACAAACTGGCGAAACTGTTACTTATTCGAGGCGGCCTGAATGCGTTTGGGCCTTTCCGTGCATGGCGGGGATAGGAGGTGGTTGATCCAGCCTGTCGTGAGTTTTCGCCGCCTCGAAAACTTTTGGGAAACTTATGGCGAACGATGCATTGCTGATTAAACATACCGGCACTGGCAAGGAAGTCGAGTATCCGCTAACCAAGGCGGTATTGGGCGCCGAGACGGTGGATATGCGCGGTTTATACCGAGATTTCGGCTGTTTTAGTTATGATCCCGGCTACATGATTACCGCGAGCTGCAAGAGCGCTATTACTTATATCGACGGCGACCGGGGTATTTTGTTGTACCGGGGCTATCCGATTGAGCAATTGGCCGAGCATTGCGATTTTATGGAGGTGGCGTATTTGCTGTTGAAGGGCGAGTTGCCTAACAAGGATCAGTTGCGCGAATTTAATTTGGAAATTGCCGACCGCTCGATTATTCACGAAGCTTTACGTAAGTTCTTTGACGGTTTTCATTATGACGCGCACCCGATGGCGATGTTGGTCGGTGTAGTTGGGTCGTTAGCGGCGTTTTACCATCGCGAAATGGACGTAAAGAATCCGGAGCACCGCTGGCTGTGCGCCACGCGCTTGATAGGCAAGTTGTCCACCATCGCCGCCGCTTCCTACCGGCATTCCATCGGCCGGCCGTTTGTGTATCCGCGCATGGATTTGAGTTATTGCGAAAACTTTTTAAATATGATGTTTTCGCGCTCGGCGCAGATTTATATAGACCAAGATCATTATATCGATCCGTTCTTGGTAAAAGCTTTGAATTTATTGTTTATTTTACACGCCGATCACGAGCAGAACGCTAGCACGTCCACCGTGCGCCTGGCCGGCAGCACCGGGGCGAACCCCTATGCTTGCATCGCCGCCGGCATCGCGGCGTTGTGGGGGCCGGCGCACGGCGGGGCGAACGAGGCGGTGTTGAATATGTTGGCGCAAATCGGCACGGCGGCGAATGTGCCTAAATTTATCGCCAAAGCCAAGGACCCGAACGATACCTTCCGTTTGATGGGTTTTGGGCATCGGGTGTATAAGAATTTCGATCCGCGGGCGACGATTATTCGCAAGACTTGTTACGAGGTATTGAGTCGGAGTCAGACTAACGATCCCATGTTCGAGCTGGCTTTGAGCCTTGAGGAGCAGGCGCTAAAAGATCCGTATTTCATTGAGCGCAAGTTGTATCCGAACGTGGATTTTTATTCCGGGATTATTTATAAAGCCTTGAGCATTCCGGTGGATATGTTCACTGTGATGTTCGCCATCGCCCGCACCACCGGTTGGGTGGCGCATTGGTACGAGATGATGGACGAGCCGGCGACGCCTATCGGCCGTCCGCGGCAATTGTATGTCGGTCCGGCGCGGCGCGATTTTGTCCCAATCTATCAACGCTAATTTCCGGAGAGTCATTGTCATGAGTCTGAAAACGCGGCCGTTGTCGCCGCATTTGCAAGTTTACCGTCTGCCGCTGACCGGGCTGATTTCGATCACGCATCGGATTACCGGGGTATTTTTGTGTTTGGCGCTATTCGGCGTGCTGGGTTTGGGCGCGGCGTTGGCCGGCGGGGAGTCCGCCTTCTTGGCGGCGCAGGCTTGCTTGGCCGCGCCTTTGGGCCAGCTTTTGCTGTGGGGTTCGGCTTACGCCTTGGCGTTTCATTTTTGTCACGGCGTGCGGCATTTATTGTGGGACCTGGGCTGGGGGTTCGACGCCCGCCGGCTGGATGCGCTGGCGAAGCTTGAGTTGGCGGCCAGCGCGGCGTTGACTGGATTATTGTATTTTTTGTCTTGAGGGAAGCCACGATGGGTGAAACAAAGGGTTCGGCCGGGCCGTACGAGGCGGCGCGGCATTGGAGTTGGCAGCGCTTGAGCGCGTTGGCCTTGATTCCTCTGGTCTGGTGGCTGGTTTTGTTTGCCGGTAAGGTTTTGCATGCCGGTTACGCCGAGACCTTGGCTTGGTTGCGCGAACCCATGAATAGTTTGGCTTGGCTGGCGCTATGGGCGGCGGCTTTATATCATGCCGCCTTGGGTTGCCAAGTGGTGTTGGAGGATTATGTGTCCGAAGGACCGAAACGGACGCAATATATCATCGCTACCCGTTTGGCGTTCGCGGTGTTGGCGGCGCTGGCGGCCGGCGTATTAGGCTTGATTCATTTAGGGTAGGAAACATGGGCGCGGCGTATCCGATTATTGAACATTTTTATGACGTGGTGGTGGTTGGAGCCGGCGGCGCCGGCTTGCGGGCGGCCTTGGGCACGGTGGAGCAGGGATTGCGGACCGCTTGCATTAGCAAGGTGTACCCGACCCGCAGCCATACGGTGGCGGCGCAGGGCGGCATTAGCGCCGCCTTGGGCAATATGGGGCCGGATGATTGGCGGTTTCATATGTACGATACGGTGAAGGGCTCGGATTGGCTGGGTGACCAGGACGCGATTGAGTATATGTGCCGGGAGGCGATTCCGGCGGTGTTGGAGCTGGAGCGCTACGGGGTGCCGTTTTCGCGTACCGCCGACGGTAAGATTTATCAGCGGGCTTTTGGCGGCATGACCACTAATTACGGCGAAGGGCAGGCGCAACGCACTTGCGCCGCCGCCGACGTGACCGGGCATGCGATTTTGCATACTTTGTATCAGCAATCCTTAAAGCATAGCGCCGATTTTTTTATTGAATATATCGTGCTGGATTTGGTTATGCACGACGGCGCATGCCGCGGGGTATTGGCCTGGTGTCTGGACGACGGTTCGGTGCATTTGTTTCGCGGCCAGCAGGTGATTTTGGCCACCGGCGGCTACGGGCGCTGTTATTTTTCTTGCACTTCGGCGCATACGGTGACCGGAGACGGTAACGCGATGGCGTTGCGCGCCGGTTTGGCGCTGCAAGACATGGAGTTTATTCAATTTCATCCGACCGGGATTTACGGCGCGGGTTGCTTGATTACCGAGGGCGCGCGCGGGGAGGGGGGGTACTTGACCAACTCGCTGGGCGAGCGCTTCATGCCGAATTACGCGCCGCATGCCAAGGATTTGGCTTCGCGCGACGTGGTGAGCCGGGCCATTACCCTGGAAATTAACGCCGGGCGCGGCCTGGGGCCGAAAAAAGATTATGTGCATTTGCATTTGGAGCATTTGCCGGCCGAGGTGATACATCAGCGCTTGCCGGGGATTGCCGAGACGTCTCGTATTTTCGCCGGGGTGGATGTGACCAAGCAGCCGATTCCGGTGTTGCCGACCGTGCATTACAACATGGGTGGCGTACCGACTAATTACAAGGCCGAGGTGGTGACCTTGCGCAGGGGCGATCCGGATTATGTAGTGCCGGGTTTGATGGCGATAGGCGAAACGGCTTGCGTGTCGGTGCATGGCGCGAACCGTTTGGGTTCTAATTCCTTGCTGGATTTGGTGGTGTTCGGCCGGGCGGCGGCCTTGCGTTGCGGCGAGTTGCTAAGTCCGGGGCAGGCGCATGCGCCGCTGCCGGCGGATGCTTGCGACGCGGCGCTGGCGCGCTTCGACCGCATCCGGCATGGAGCTGGAGAGTTGAGCGCGGCGGAAGTGCGGGCGGCGATGCAAACCACGATGCAAAACCGGGCGGCGGTGTTCCGCACCGAGGAAACCTTGCGGCTGGGGGTGGCGGAGATCGCGGATATCGCCGATAGTTTTTCGCGGGTCAAGCTGTCTGACCAGTCATTGATTTGGAACACCGAATTGGTGGAGACGCTGGAGCTGGATAATTTGCTGGGGCAGGCGCACGTGGCGATAGCCGCCGCCGCCAACCGCCAGGAAAGCCGCGGCGGGCATGCGCGCGATGATTATCCGCGCCGCGACGATGAAAATTGGTTGAAGCATACCCTGACTTGGCGTAGCGACAACCAGGTGAGCATTGATTACCGGCCGGTGCATTTGTACACCTTGACTAACGATGTGGCGGCGATTCCGCCGAAAGAGAGGGTTTATTAATGGTTGAGTTTACATTGCCGGCCAATTCCAAGGTCTTGCCCGGAAAAATCCACCCGGCGGCCAGCTCCGGCGGCGGCCGAGTGCGGCGGTTCGCCATTTACCGTTGGCGGCCGGATGACGCCGAGAATCCGCGAGTGGATTATTTTGATATAGACGTGGATGAATGCGGGTCTAAGGTCTTGGATGTGTTAATCAAGATTAAGAACGAGATCGACGGCAGTTTGACTTTTCGCCGCTCTTGCCGCGAAGGGGTGTGCGGCTCGTGCTCAATGAACGTCAACGGCAAGAACACGTTGGCTTGCACGCAGTCGATAGAGGATTACGTGGGCGAGATCAAGATTTATCCGTTGCCGCATTTGCCGGTGGTGAAGGATTTGGTGGTGGATATGTCGCATTTTTTTGCGCAGTACGCCAGTATAAAACCGTGGCTGCAAAACGATGCGGCTTCAGAAACTGGCGAGCAAGCCAGGGCTAGCGGGCAGTCCGCGGCGGGCGAGCAATTGCAAAGCGTGGAGCAGCGGGCGAAGCTGGATGGTTTGTACGAGTGCGTGTTGTGCGCCTGCTGCTCGACCAGTTGCCCCAGTTATTGGTGGAACGGCGATCAGTATTTGGGGCCGGCGGTGTTGTTGCAGGCCTATCGTTGGCTGGCGGACAGCCGCGATCAGGAGCGGGAGAGCCGGCTGCGGCAATTGGCGGATTCGTTTAAATTGTATCGCTGTCATACGATTATGAATTGCACCGATACGTGCCCTAAGGGTTTGAACCCGGCGAAGGCGATTGCCGAAATCAAGAAAATGCTGGCGGGTTTGGATTGACGGAAATCAACAGGCTGCGCTGGCGCTGCCGGCGCGGGGTCAAAGAGTTGGACGATGTGTTGTTGCGCTATTTGGTGGAGTGTTATCCCGGGGCTTCCGAGGCGGAGAAGAGGGAGTTTGAAGGCTTGTTGGCGTTGGATAACGCCGAGTTGGCGGTTAGGGGGCAGTGGGTTATGCACTATTTTCCGCGTGCAGAGGGTTAGCGGATAGTCGCTTAATAAACCGCGTCATGATCGCCAACGTTAATTGGGATAATTCGGCCAACCTCCATTAACAGTTCTTAAGGTGATGCGGTAAGACAGGTTGAGGGAAACTGAGCGTAGTTCCGCATGTTTGTCTTGCAAGGGATGCCAAGCGCAACGACGGATGAAATGGATTTGCTTGTAGTCATTGTAAGATTTTTAAATATACCGGCCGAAAGTCGGGATGACGTTTAATCAAGCGGGCGGCTTTTTTGCTGTACTGTTCGGTGGATATCAGCGCATAAGTCATTTGAGCGTGTTCAGTCGTTCCAAATGAGCTTCGGGCGATTCTTCCTTAAAACGGCCGGCCGCTAAATCGGCGCGGGTTTCCGCTAGGGCGGCATCCAGTTCGCATTCGCGTAAATAATGGTAGTGGGCTATGTCGATTACCACAAAACTGTCTTTAACCCTCACCGAAACAACGGCTTCCGAAGTATTGGTCAATGCGGCCTCAATCGCGGCAATGCCTTTGGGAACCTCTGATTAATTCGTTGCTTCAAAATTCAGTGCTATTGAAATCAATGACTTGAGGTCAAGGTTTGCTTGAAAAACTGATTTAATCAGAGGTTCCTTTGGTTTTTTAATTGGTGGCGCTAATTTGCGGTATTTCAGTCTCCTAAATAGCCATTCATATATTTGATCATGTGCTTAGTAATGCGATTAAGCAAGTGATTCATGTCGGTTCGTTTCGCATTATGACTAGGTCAAGGTAATGTCAAAGAGTAAAATGGTTTCCTCTCTGTATTGGATTACGCTAATGGGCGCAAATTTGCTGTTGGCCGGGTGTTCAAATTGGACATTGCCTAGCTGGGCTCGGGTAAGCCTATTCGATTCACCTGAGTCTGTCCAGTTGGCCAAACCCATGGCACCGACGGTTGTTTCCCCGCCGCCGGTAAAAAAGCCTCAATACGACGCTAAACCGTTTTTGCGGCTGGAAATCGGCATGCATACCGCGCGCATTAATCACATTGCGGTGGACAAGCAGGAACGTTTTTTGGTGACGGCCTCCGACGATAAAACCGCCCGGGTTTGGGATTTGGCTAGCGGAGATTTGCTGCAAACTCTGCGGCCGCCGATTGGCGAAGGCAGTGAAGGCAAGCTTTATGCGGCGGCGATTTCTCCGGAGGGGGATGAAGTGGCGGTGGGCGGTTATACGGGGAAAGAGGGCTCGCCGGATATTTATATTTATTTTTTCGAGCGCGCCAGCGGCCGTTTGACGCGTCATGTTAATGTGGCGACGATCGCCGCGATAACTCATGTTAAATATTCCACTGACGGCCGTTATTTGGCGGCGGCTTTGTCCGGAAAAAACGGGGTGCGGGTTTATGATACGGTAACCTTGCAGGAAGCGTTTCGGGATGGCGCTTACGCCGCCGACAGTTATGGGCTGGATTTTGATCGGCAAGGACGTTTGGCGTGCAGTAGCTATGACGGCTATATCCGCTTGTATGATAATCATTTTAGGTTGATCGCCAAAAAAAACGCTACCGGCGGCAAACAGCCTTTTGGGGTGGCGTTTGCGCCGGATGGCGGCAAAATCGCGGTGGGTTTTAATGATGTCGCCGCGGTGAACGTGTTGTCTGGTGAAAACTTGAATTTTCTTTATAGTCCCGATGCGCAAGGGCTGGAGCGCGGCAATTTAGTGGCGGTGTCCTGGTCGCTGGATGGCGAAAATTTATACGCCGGCGGCAGGTACGCGATTAGCGGCGGAGATTCGCCGTTGCTTGGTTGGCGGCGGGCGGGTAGTGGCGAGCGGCGGCAATTGCCGTTAGGCAATAACACGATTATGGATTTGGCGGCCTTAAGCGGCGAGCGGGTGGTTTTCGGGTCCGGCGATCCGGGTTGGGGGGTGGCCAATGCCGGCGGTAAGTTGTCCCCTTACGTGAATGCGGGTAAGTTTGATTTCCGCGGCGGCGCTTTGGCGCTGGACGCCGCCGGCGGCGTTGTCGAGGCGGCGGATATTTTGTCGGTCAGACAAAGCTTGCGTTTCGACGCCGCGCGGCAAGAATTTTTGTCCGCGAATGCTAAACCTGGGTTGGCGAAGCCGAAAACCCAGGCGCCGGGTTTAAAACTCAGTGATTGGGAAGGCGGTGGTTCGCCGATCTTAAACGGCAAGACCTTGCTTTTGGATACTAATGAACGAGCGCGAAGCTTAAGTGTAGCCGCGGATGGGAAGCATTTTTTATTAGGCGCTAGCGGGTCATTGCGCTATTACGACCGCGACGGCCGGCTTTTGTGGCGCACGCCGCTCTCCGCCGCGGCGTGGCAAGCTAATGAAAGTCGAGACGGCCGGCTGGCCGTGGCGGCTTTGGGCGATGGCAGTATAAGATGGTATTTGACCCGTAATGGTAAGGAGCAATTGGCCTTGTTCGCGCATCCGGACGGCAGACGCTGGATATTGTGGACGCCGGACGGGTTTTACAGCGCCAGCCCGGAGGCGGAGGATTGGGTTGGTTATCAATTGAATCAGCGCCCTAACAAGGAAGGCAAGTTTGTGTCGTTGCGACAATTGCGGCAATGGTTTTACCGCCCGGATTTGATCGCGCGGCGGTTGCAAGGCGACGAGCAAGGGTTGGAACAGGCGTTGGCGGAGATCGGCGGCGTGGAGCAAGCGTTGCAACGCCGGCTAGCCGCCGGAGATTGAGTTGGCTGGGTTAGCCTGGACGGCGCGCGCGGTGTTAAAGCTGAAATTGAATATTATCCGGCTAAGCGGCGGCGAGAAAATTTAGAGATTGTTGGCGCTGAATGACATGCGTGCGATTTTGCAATTTATGCGGCTTATGTTCTCAAATCGATATTCATCAATTTGCTTCCCAGCTGCGTTGGGGAATTTTATCTAGCAAATCCAGCCCCCGTAGCGGATTGCCGCGCGTCGCTCTTTCACGAAAATGCTCTTCGGCTTTGATTTCGTTTAGATCATGCCTAGCCATTTCAACCAATAATGATTCAGCCGAAACTTGCCGGGGGCGACTCGCTCCAAATCTCAAAACAAGGCATACGGTAAGTCTATAGTCATTGGTGTTGCCCGTTTGTTAAAACATGCGCCCAAAACCTGATGCGTTGGGCCGGTTCCCATAATTTGCCGACACAAAAATATTGGTGTCTAGCACAATCAAAGGCGACATCCATAGTCTCCATACCCTAGTTAAACAATACTGCTGCGTCCAGTTAGCCCGGCAATTTGCGATCTGTCCTCGGCGCGGGCGACGATGCCAAGCGCTTGAGGTATATAACCTGCATTGCGTTTCGTAATCTATGTGTTAAAATGCATTAAATCAATTGTTTAAGGTTTTTATGCGCCACCCGATTGACCCTAAAATCGACTGTGTCTTTAAGGCGCTGCTTGGCTCCGAGCAAAACATTAATCTGCTGTTGCATTTTCTGAATGCCATGTTGGGTGACGAGCTATCTTCGCCTCTGGCGGAAGTGGAGATTCTGAACCC
>CAIYSZ010000058.1 GCA_903928965.1 uncultured Pseudomonadota bacterium | reverse complement strand
GGGGGTGTGGGAGGCATGGATGCCGACCCCAAGCCCCCAAGGATGGGTTCACGGCGCCCCCCGGCAACCGTTCCCGGCCGCCAAGGCCGTCTTGGAACCTACAACCTTTAGCCCTGCTATCGCGATGGTCCCGAAATAAGAGAGCCGCCAAAAAACACTAAACCGGCAACAACTTCCGATGCGTATGTATCGACATCAAAATACCGAAACCCGACATCAACGTCACCATCGACGTACCGCCGTAACTCACCAGCGGCAACGGCACCCCCACCACCGGCAACACCCCGATCACCATGCCGATATTCACAAACACATACACAAACAAAGTAAACGACAAACTGCCGGCCAACAAACGGCTATACGTATCCTGCGCCTGCACCGCGATATAAAAACAGCGGCTGATCACCAACAAATACAAAAACAACAGCCCCAGACAGCCGAACAAACCGAACTCTTCCGCGAACACCGCGAAAATGAAATCAGTCGAACTCTCCGGCAAAAAATCCAACTCCGCCTGACTACTGCCCAACCAACCCTTACCGTTGATCCCGCCCGAACCGATGGCGATCTTCGACTGGATAATATGATACCCCGCCCCCATCGGATCCGCCTCTGGATTGATAAACGTCAACACCCGGTTGCGCTGATACTCGCGCATAAAATGCCACAACACCGGCGTCAAACTGGCCAGCAAAGCGGCCGCGCCCAACATATACCACCACGACAAACCGGCGAAAAACAACACCGCCGCCCCGGAACTGGCCACCAATAAAGCAGTGCCCAAATCCGGCTGCTTAGCAATCAACAACACCGGCAAGGCCAGCAACCCCCCAGCCGCCAGCACATGCCGGGCCTTGGGCGGCAACGGATGCTCAGCCAAATACCAAGCCACCATCATCGGCGCGCTCAGCTTAGTCAACTCTGACGGCTGAAAGCGGAACACCCCCAAATCCAACCAGCGCTGCGCCCCTTTACCGATTTGCCCCATCACCGTCACCGCGAACAGCAACAACACGCACACGCAAAACAAAGCCAGCGAAAAACTTTGAAACCGGCGCGGATTGACGTGCGCCAATACCGTCATCACCAGCAAAGCCAAACCCAAATGCGTGCCGTGGCGGATCAACACCGCGATCTTCTGCCCGCTGGCGCTGTATAAAATGACGAAACTCAAACTGCAAATCAACAAAACGCCCAACAGCAACGGAATATCCAAATGCAAGCGGCGCAGAATATTGCCGATAATCGAAGGCGAGTTAAAACTCTCTTGCCGAGCATCACTTCTCATGCGCACCTTTATTTTTCGGATTCAAATAAGCATCGATAATTTCCCCGGCAATCGGCGCGGCCACCGCGCCGCCGTGGCCGCCGTGCTCGGCGATTACAGCCACCGCGATTTGCGGATCGTGCGCAGGCGCGAACGAAATAAACAAGGCATGATCGCGCATTTTGAAATCAATGGCATCCTCATTGTATTTCTCCTCCTGTTTAATGGTAAACACCTGCGCCGTCCCGGTCTTGCCGGCGATCTGATAACCCACCGCCTTATCCAGCCGCCCGGCCGTGCCGCGCGGACTGTGCACCACGTTAATCATCGCCTGAATCACATTATCCAGATTTTGCGCCTTCAATGGAATCACCTCGTCCGGCAACAACTCAATCGAATCCGCGTAATCCGCGTCCACAATCTGATGCGCCAAATGCGGCGTAAACACCTTGCCGCGATTGGCCAAAGTCGCCACCGCGTGCGCCAACTGCAACGGCGTCACCTGCATATAACCCTGCCCGATGCCGGTAATCAAGGTCTCGCCCGGATACCAAGCCTGCTTGCGGCTGGCGCGCTTCCACTCCTTGGAAGGCATCAAACCATCCGCCTCGCCGAACAAATCAATGCCGGTGCGCTTGCCGAAGCCAAATTTATCCAAAAACTCGTGCATTCGATCTATACCCAAGGCCATGGCCAAATCGTAAAAATACACGTCGCAAGACTGCGTTATCGCCTCGTTCATGTCCACCGTGCCGTGGCCCCATTTTTTCCAATCGCGGTACTTATGCTCCACGTTCGGCAACCGGTAATACCCAGGACAATACAGGCGATGGCCGAAATCGGTGACCCCATACTCCAAACCGGCCAAACCGTAAAACGGCTTCACCGTGGAACCGGGCGGATACAAGCCGCGCAGAGCCCGGTTATATAAAGGCTGATCCGGAGAATCCTGCAGCGTCTTATAATCCTTACCTGAAATTCCGGTCACAAACGGATTCGGATCAAAGCCCGGCCGGCTGACAAACACCAACACCCCGCCGGTTTTCACCTCAATCGCCACCGCCGACCCGCTATACTCGCCCAAGGCGTCGTAAGCGATTTTCTGCAAATCGATATCCAGGGTTAAATAAATATTCGCCCCCGCCACCGGCTCGGTGGTGGACACCGTATTCACCGCCCGCGCCTGCGCATTGGTCTCGATCTCGGCGAAACCCGCCGTACCGTGCAACTGGTTTTCGTAAGTTCTCTCAATGCCGTTTTTACCGATAAAATCGGTGCCGCGATATTCCGCCGCCGGCAAGGACTTCAACTCCGACTCGTTGATACGCCCGACATAGCCCACCACGTGCGCGGTCAATTCACCGTAAGGATAATAACGCACCGAGCGCGCGTACACGTCCACCCCCGGAAAGTAAGGCCGAGCCACCGCAAAGCGCGCCACCTCCTCCTCGGTCAGGTTTTGCAACAACGGCGTACTGGTAAAAGACTTATTGCGCTTGCGCTGTTTCTGAAATTGATCGATTTTTTCATCGGAAATATTCAGCATTTGCTGTAAACGCACCAAAGTGTCATCCAGATTCTCAATCTGCTCCGGAATCAACTCCAAGCTGTAAGTTGGCACGTTCTGCGCCAGCATCCGGCCGTGACGGTCATAAATAATCCCGCGCGTGGGCGGCAGCGGCGAAATCTTAATCCGGTTATCCTTGGACAACGTCGCATAATGCTCATGACCCACGATCTGCAGATACACCAAGCGCACCACCAAACCGGCGATCAACAGCAACATCAGCACAAAAGCCGCCACCACCCGGCTCAAAAAAATACGGTTTTCGGCCAGCGCGTCCTTGATATCGAAACTTCTATCCATGGACGTCAGCCAAGACGCGCCTTTTGCCGCACCTGACGCATCACCGTGAACACCAACGGCCAAGCCACCGTGCCGCTGAACGCCGGATACCAAAAATCAAACGAAAACTGATTCCCGGCCTTCATGCTCTCGGTGCCGAAAATCACCGACTCCGAACCCGCCAAGCAAAAGAACACAAACAAACACTGCTGCAACATCGGCGCCTGCCGCAAACGCAAATGCTCCCTAATACTGAAATACGCCACCAACGCAAAAATCAAGGCGTACTGCCCCAACAAACGCCCGGTCAACACATCGGTCAGCAAACCCGCCGACCAGGCGGTGAACACCCCGAACCGCTCCGGCATGGCAATGGCCCAATAAATCAACACCAAAAGCACCCAATCCGGGTTAAACGGGTCCAGCGACGGCCACCAAGACATCACCCGTAGCATCATGGCCACGCCAACGCTCAAAATAAAATAAAAATAGGCCAAATGATTATTGTGCGGCATGCGGCGTATCCGAATTCGGCGCGGATTTATTTCTGTCCTGCGCGCCCATCACCACCGGATTGGCGTCGCTCCACACAATCAAAAACTCGCGGCTGGAATCCAGCTGCGCCTTCGGCGTGGCGTAAATATTAGCAAACGACTTATCCGGCCTGGCCTCGAATTTATCCACCACCGCCACCGGATAGCCGGCCGGAAACCCGCCGCCCAAGCCGGAAGTCACCAACAAATCACCGGGCGCGATATCCGCATTATTCGCCAAAAACGGCAAATGCAAACGATTGGACTGACCGGTGCCGAATGCGATGGTACGCAAACCGTTGCGGTTCACCTCCACCGGAATCGCGTGACTGGGATCGGTAATCAGCATCACCTCGGAACTATTAGGCAAGGCCCGGATCACCTGCCCCACCACGCCATTGGCGTCCAGCACCGGCTGCCGCTCGTGCACGCCGAAACGCGAGCCCTTGTTCACCATCACCCTATGCTCGTAAGGCTCCAGTTTCACCGACAACAACTCGGCGATCAACACCTGCTCGCCCAATTGAAACGAATTCTCCAGCAACAAACGCAAGCGTATATTTTCCTTCTCCAACGCCGCCAATTTCAGCAAACGCGCGTCGTTGATTAATTCAATATCCTTTAAACGCTGATTCTCGCGCTGCAAATCGACATAAGAAATCACCGTGCCGCCGATTCGATGCAGCATATCGTTCGGCCAACTGGCCAGACTTTGCAAAGGATACACCGCCAAGGACAAAAAAGCGCGCACGGCGTGCAGGCGCGCGCCCTGGTAATCCACCACCATCAAGGCGAGCGACGCCAACACAGCCGCCAGCAAGCGGGTGTTTAAAGACGGGCCCGTAGCGAATAACAGTTTGATATCGTTACCTCGTAACCAAAAAAAGCCTGCCGGCGACGCTTGAAGCGCATCGCCTTTGGAGCAGATCACCCTGAAAGCGAATCAATAGAGCGGATCAATGGAGCGAAACAATAAGGCAACCCGCTTAAGCCGGAACCAACCCTTTCGCCAAGCCAACCACCCGAGGCCGTGGCGGCCTATCTAACAGCTTACTCCAGCGAAAAGGCCGAAGCGCCCTTAGAATCCAACATCTCTAAAATAATGCCGCCGCCGCGCGCCACGCAAGTCAAAGGATCGTCGGCGATATACACCGGCAAGCCGGTCTCCTCCGAAATCAAGCGATCCACGTCCTTCAGCAACGCGCCGCCGCCGGTCAACACGATACCGCGGCTGGCCACGTCCGCCCCCAATTCCGGCGGGGTTTGCTCCAAAGCCACTTTCACCGCGCTGACGATGCCGGACAAAGGCTCCTGCAAGGCCTCCAAAATCTCGTTGCTGTTCAGGGTAAAACTGCGCGGCACCCCTTCCGCCAGATTACGGCCGGTCACCTGCATCTCACGCACCTCGCTGCCCGGATAGGCCGCGCCGATAGCATGCTTAATCTTCTCGGCGGTGGCCTCGCCGATCAAAGTGCCGTAATTCCGGCGTACATAACTAATGATGGACTCGTCGAAGCGGTCCCCGCCGATGCGCACCGAAGCCGAATACACGATGCCGTTCAACGAAATCACCGCCACCTCCGACGTGCCGCCGCCGATATCCAAAACCATGGAGCCATGCGCCTCGTCCACCGGCAAGCCCGCGCCCACCGCGGCCGACATCGGCTCCTCGATCAAATACACCTCGCGCGCGCCGGCCATCTGCGCCGACTCGCGGATCGCCCGCCGCTCCACCTGCGTGGAGCCGCACGGCACGCAAATCAAAATCCTGGGACTAGGCCGCAACAATTTATTCTCGTGCACTTTTTTAATAAAATGCCGCAACATACGCTCGGTCACGAAAAAATCGGCGATCACCCCGTCCTTCAACGGCCGAATCGCGGTAATATTGCCTGGCGTGCGGCCCAACATGCTCTTCGCATCCGCGCCAATAGCGGCAATGGTTTTGTGACCGCGCACCCGATCTTCCTTGATCGCCACCACCGAAGGTTCATTGAGAACTATACCCTGGCCCGGAACATAAATAAGCGTATTTGCCGTACCCAAATCGATCGACAAATCGTTGGAAAAAAGGCCACGAATGCGTTTGAACATGATTTCACCAGAACTACACAGAAAATTTCGCTACTTTAACAATCAAGCAGGCGGTTAAGCAAGATATAAAGTATTATATAGTGTTTACGCGACCCGTTTCGCCGAAATTTTCCGACCTCACGTAACCGGAGCTGACATGTCGTTGACCGCAACCGACGTAAAAAAAATCGCCTACCTAGCGCGGCTAGGCATCGCCGAACAAGACATAGAACATTACGCCCAAGACCTGAGCGGCATCCTAGACCTCATGACGCAAATGGGCCAACTGGACACCCAAGGCGTGCAGCCCATGTCGCACCCCCTGGATCAAACCCAACGCCTGCGCCCCGACCAAGTCACGGAAACCGACCAACGCGGCAACTTCCAGCTCATCGCCCCGCAAACCGAGGCCGGCCTCTACTTAGTGCCCAAGGTCATCGAGTAAATCAAGGTCATAGAGTAAGTATAGAATAAGGAAACGCATGCACAAACTCAGCCTCAGCGAACTGGCCGCCGGCCTGCGCGCCAAACAATTCTCCAGCGTGGAATTGACGCAACACTATTTGCAACGCATCGCCCGGCGCCCGGAACTGAACGCCTATATCACCGTCACCGGCGAGCGGGCGCTGGCGCAAGCCGCCGCCGCCGACGCCGCGCTGGCCAAAGGCGAAGCCGGCCCATTGACCGGCATCCCGTTGGCGCATAAAGACATCTTCTGCACCGAAGGCGTCAAAACCAGTTGCGGCTCCAAAATGCTCGACAACTTCATCGCCCCTTACAACGCGACCGTGGTGGAAAAACTCGACGCCGCGCGGATGGTCACCCTCGGCAAGCTGAACATGGACGAATTCGCCATGGGTTCCTCCAACGAAACCAGCCATTACGGCCCGGTGCTGAATCCCTGGGCGCCGGACTGCGTCCCCGGCGGCTCCTCCGGCGGCTCGGCGGCGGCGGTCGCCGCCGGCCTTGCGCCCATCGCCACCGGCACCGACACCGGCGGTTCCATCCGCCAACCGGCGGCCCTGTGCGGCATCACCGGCCTAAAACCCACCTATGGACGCGTCTCGCGCTGGGGCATGATCGCCTACGCCTCCAGCCTGGACCAAGGCGGGCCGATGGCGCGCAGCGCCGCCGACGCCGCGCTGCTGCTGCAAGCCATGGCCGGCTTCGACCCCAAAGACTCCACCAGCGCCGACCTGCCGGTCCCCGACTACGGCGAAACGCTGCAAAACAGCCTGCAAGGCCTGAAAATCGGCCTGCCCGAGCAATTTTTCAGCGCCGACCTGGACAGCGGCATTGCTAGCGTCATTGAAGCCGCCGTCAACGAATACCGCCAACTGGGCGCGAGCGTGCAAACCGTGTCGCTGCCCAGCCTGGAACTGGCCATTCCCGCCTATTACGTCATCGCCTCCGCCGAATGCTCGTCCAACCTGTCGCGCTTCGACGGCGTGCGCTTCGGCTACCGCTGCCAAAACCCGCAAGACCTCACCGACCTCTACGTGCGCTCGCGCGGCGAAGCCTTCGGCGCGGAAGTCAAGCGCCGCATCCTGATGGGAACCTACGCCCTGTCCGCCGGCTACTACGACGCCTATTACTTGAAAGCGCAACAAGTGCGCCGCCTCATCAGCAACGACTTTAGACAAGCGCTGGCCCAAGTCGACGTCTTGATGGGTCCGGTCACCCCGGCCCCCGCGTTCCGCCTCGGCGAAAAAACCGGCGACCCGGTGCAAATGTATTTATCCGACATCTACACCATCGCCGTCAACCTGGCCGGCCTGCCGGCCATGTCCATACCCGCCGGCTTCAGCGGCGGCAAACCGGTCGGGCTGCACCTGATCGGCGGCTACTTCGCCGAACAGTATTTGCTGCAAATCGCGCATCAATACCAGCAAGCCACCGGCTGGCATCAGCAATTCCCGGCGGACTACGCCGGCTAAACGCAAGGAGAATCCTATGCACACTCAATGGGAAGCCGTCATCGGCCTGGAAATCCACACCCAACTCGCCACCCAATCAAAAATCTTCTCCGGCGCGGCCACCGCCTATGGCGCGGAACCCAACACCCAAGCCTGCGCCGTGGACCTAGGCCTCCCCGGCGTACTGCCGGTGCTTAACCAAGAAGCCGTGCGCATGGCGGTCACCTTTGGCCTGGCCATTGACGCCGAAATCGCCCCGCAATCGGTATTCGCCCGCAAAAACTACTTCTACCCGGACCTGCCCAAGGGCTACCAAATCAGCCAATACGAACTGCCCATCGTCGGCAAGGGTCATCTGGACATCGAAGTCGACGGCCAAAGCAAACGCATAGGCGTCACCCGCGCCCACCTGGAAGAAGACGCCGGTAAATCCCTGCACGAAGACTTTCACGGCCTCAGCGGCATAGACCTCAACCGCGCCGGCACCCCGCTGCTGGAAATCGTCTCCGACCCCGACCTGCGCTCGGCCAAGGAAGCGGTCGCCTATATGCGCAAACTGCACGAACTGGTCCGCTACCTGGAAATCTGCGACGGCAATATGCAAGAAGGCTCGTTCCGCTGCGACGCCAACGTCTCGGTGCGCCCCAAGGGCCAAGCCGAATACGGAACCAGGGTGGAAATAAAAAACATCAACTCCTTTAAATTCGTGGAAAAAGCCATCAACCACGAAATCGAACGCCACATCGACGTGCTGGAAAGCGGCGGCAAAATCGTCCAAGAAACCCGGCTTTACGACGCCAACAAAGACGAAACCCGCTCCATGCGCAGCAAGGAAGAAGCCAACGACTACCGCTACTTCCCAGACCCAGACCTCTTGCCCGTCGTCGTCACCGAGGAACTCAAGCAACAAATCCTCGCCACGTTACCGGAACTCCCCGAAGCCAAAAAACAACGCTTCGCCGCGCAATACGGCCTGGACGCGGAAACCGCCGCCACCCTGACCTCATCCCGCGAACTGGCGGACTACTACGAAAACCTAGTCAAACTATCCGGCTGCGAAGCCAAGCTCTGCGGCAACTGGGTCTGCGGCGACCTGCTCGGCGCGCTGAACAAAGCTGGCCTGGAAATCAGCCAATGCCCGGTCCAAAGCGAACGCCTGGCCGGCCTGCTGAAACGCATCGCCGACAACACCATCTCCGGCAAAATCGGCAAGCAAGTATTCGACAAACTCTGGAACAGCACGCTTAGCGCCGACGAAATCATCGAACAAGAAGGCCTGGTGCAAATCACCGACACCGCCGCCATCGAAGCCATCATCGACGCCATCATCGCCGCCAACCCCGGCCAGGTCGAGCAATACCGCGCCGGCAAGGACAAAGTGTTCGGCTTCTTCGTCGGCCAAGCCATGAAACAAACCCAAGGCAAAGCCAACCCCGACGAAGTCAACAAAATCCTCCGCGCCAAACTCAGCAACTAACCGCAAACACCGCCGCGCCCACAAACGCGGCGGCAAAAACCCACCACCCCGTAGGATGCCGGTGAGCGTAATCTGTGGAGAGGTCTCATTGCGTGCTTTACAAGTCGCTTCGCTCTACCCACCTACCGCGCTACTCGCATTGATTCCGATTGCTTTATCCAAAACTACGGATTACAGTGGCATATCTCTTTTCGCGGATAAAACGCTCCGTTAGTTCATCACCCGGATTGAAGTGTTCTTCTATAAACTCCATCGCGCTTTCAATGTTCGTCATTTCCCGCAATTGATCCGTAATAACTTGCGGATTCCCCTCAAGTTTGCTTTCCACGTAATCAGCCAAAGTTGTATGATTACCCTCAATCCGCGCCGAGCCTAAACTTTCCAGCATGTGGAAAATAGATTTCAACTGAAAAAAAACCTGTGGCGGCGTCGTGCCGCCAAGGCGTAAGCGCCTCAAATGCTCCAAATCCTGCAACACATCCAACAGCGGCGATTCAAATGCCGGATTAAGCAGCTTCAAATCATGATGAATAAATGTGGGCATAGTGAAAATCATCCGCGACCATCAGACTTAATTATCTTCAAAAAATACAATAAAGTCAAAATAAATCAATATATTGAAAAACATTAACAGAAAAACTATCTGGAATCGCAATCCATTTTATCTGTAACGGTTAACCTTAAGCCCACGCTTCAATCTTAACAACGCTGCCCGTTTTTCCAGCCTGCGTCAGCGCTTCCTTGTTCCATTCTAGAAGTCGGCTTTTGACATCGGGGGTTCCGCAAATCACCGACACCGCCGCCATCATCGCCGCCAACCCCGGCCAGGTCGAACAATTCCGCGCCGGCAAGGACAAAGTATTCGGTTTCTTCGTCGGCCAAGGCATGAAACAAACCCAAGGCAAGGCCAACCCGGATGAAGTGAACAAAATCCTGAGCGCAAAACTCAGCGCTAACTAACCCCAAAAAACCGTGTTTGACAAAAAGCAGCTATCAGGCCCTGACCAACCGTGACTGAAACCAACCGCCGAGACTGGCGGCGCTGCCGACCGTAACGCCGCGCGGAGCTTACTAAAACTATGATATAATACAAAACTGTAGACACTTAGTTCTGCCATGGCCCTATCACAAGCGGAAATCCGCATGGATATAGCCAAAGCAAGGCGGCCTCAACGTGAAAGAGCATTTAACTCCGCCATTGCGGACAACCACTGTTCAACTTTTAAGATCACTCGCATGCGCGAATTTTGCCAAAAAAGCTTGCAGTCCAAGTCCCATCCTTACCCATGGATTCATCAAGGCGGGAGCGCCATTTCCTAGTTATTTGATCAATAAGTCATCGTTTTCGATTCCGCAGGCGGCGGAGTTCGGGTAGTCTTACCGTTCCTCATCGGCCTGATGTTGTTACGGTAAAAACAATTCCAACAGAGATCGCAAACTTTCTGCAATTGTACTTGTACACCAGATTCAAATATAAATCAATTTATTTAAGGGATTAATAGAATGACCGCAGCTACCTTAGCATTAAAACCCAAAACAACCAGCCTGATCAACTCGGCTCCGGTCATCAACACCAGCGCCGCGGTGAACGTGATCGCGAGCTATGCCGGCGCCATAAACGGCCTCTCTATCACCGACGCCTTTGCCGGTGCCAACGCCCTGCAAGTCACGCTTACCGACAGCCACGGCCTATTGAACGTCGGCGGCGCTAGCGGCGTCGGCGTCTATGGCGCCAATACCGCCAATCTCACGCTTTCCGGTTCCTTAAGCGCTATCAATAGCGCTCTGGCCAGCCTGACCGACGCCAATGCCACTCTGGGCGCCGACCCAATCAGCATCAGCGTCGTTGACGCCGGCGACGGCCTAACCGCGAGCGCCAGCCAAAGCGTCAACGTGATATCTCCCTTAACCCTGAGCGGCCTGACCACCGCGGGAACCGGCGGCGATACAGGCGCGCTCAATCCTTTTGCCAACCTGGTATTGACCGACAACCTGCCGCAAGACAGCGTGAGCGTCAGCATCAGCTTTAACGCCGCCAACGGCGCGTTAAGCGGCGCCGGCCTGTCGGCCGCCGCCTTAAACAATGGCACGGTTGCCTATACCTTAAGTTCCGCCAACCCCGGCCAATTGCAACAAGAGCTCAACGCCCTGGTGTTCACTCCCACCGCGCATCAAGTTAGCCCCGGACTCAGCGTAACCACCCAATTTACCCTGAACTTCAACGGCGGCGGCGTTGGAGCCGCCCCCAACACCCCATCGCTGACCTTGAGCGACGGCGTATCCTCCCCATACGCTCTCGCCACCGACAGCGTCGGCGATGCCTGGGTGGCAAATCAAGACACTAACACCGTCTCAGAGTACTCCGCCGCCGGCGCGCTGCTGCTCACCTTGAGCAACGGTTTTTCCAGCCCTGACGCCCTAGCCGCCGACAGCAGCGGCGATGTATTTGTAGCCAATCAAGACAATAACACCGTCGAGGAATTCTCCGCCAGCGGAGTCCTACTGCGCACCCTGAGCAACGGCGTGTCCGAGCCCCAAACCCTAAGCACAGACAACCACGGCGATATATTTGTGGCCAATAACGGCAACAATAGCGTCGAGGACTTCTCCGCCAGCGGCGCTCTGCTAAACACCTTGAGCAATGTTTCCGGCGCCTTGGCCACCGATAGCGGCGGCGATGTATTTGTCACCAATTACTTTAACAACACCGTCGAGGAATTTTCCGCCAGCGGCGTCATGCTGCGCACCCTAAATAACAACTTATATGGTCCTTACGCCCTCGCCGCCGACAACAACGGCGATGTGTTTGTGGGCAATGTCAACAATAACACCGTCGCGGAATTCTCGGCCAGCGGTAACCTACTGCACGTCCTGCCGGACATATCCAATCCTACACTCTTGACCACCGACAGCAGCGGCGACGTGTTCGTGAACAATGGCAACAACGCCGTCAAGGAGTTCTCCGCCAGCGGCGCTCTGCTACGCACCTTGAGCAACGGCGTTTCCAACCCCTTAGCCTTGACCACCGACAGCAACGGCGACGTATTTGTGAACAATAGCAATAACACCGTCAGCAAATTCGCCCCCATCCCAGCCAGCTATACCCTGAGCAACAACGCCACCTCGGTTCAAATCACCGCCTCGGCCCTTCCCCCCGACATCAACACCGGAGCGACAGCTACCGTGGTCGCGGGCTATACCGGCGCTATTAACGGCCTGTCCATCACCGACGCGGCGGCGAGCGGCGCCAATCTGCAAGTCACGCTAAGCGACAGTCAAGGCGTGCTGAATATCGGCGTCGGCGGCGTGACCGTCAACGGAGCCAATACCGCCAAACTCACGCTCTCCGGAAATATAAGCGCTATCAACAACGCTCTGGCCAGTCTGACCGACGCCAACCCCGTCCCAGGCTCAGACCCCATCAACGTCAGCGTCACCGACACCGGCGACGGACTCGGCGCCAGCGCCAGCCAAAGCGTCAATATCGTTCCCCCTTTAAGTTTAAGCGGCCTAACCACCGCGGGCTCCGGCAGCGATGCGAGCGCAATCAATCCTTTCGCCAATCTGACCTTGACCGACAACCTAGTATTAACCAATAACCTGCCGCAAGACGTCGTAGACGTCGGCATCAGCTTTACCGCCGCCAACGGCGTGTTAAGCGGTTCCGGCTTGTCCGCCGCCGCCATAAGCAACGGCGTGGCCACTTATACTTTAAATGCCGCCAGCCCCAGTCAGATACAGCAAGAACTCAACGCTTTACTGTTTAAGCCCACCGCGCATCAGGTCAGCCCCGGACTCAGCGTAACCACCCATTTTACCCTAAGCTTCAACGGCGGCGGCCCCGCCGCCGTTAACGTCCCGTCGCTAACCTTGAGCAGCGGCGTCGACTATCCCAATGCTTTAGCCACTGATAGCAGCGGCGACGTGTTCGTGGGTAATCTCAGCAATAACACCGTCGAGGAGTTCTCCGCCGCCGGCGACTTAATGCGCACCCTGAGCGACGGTGTTTCCGTCCCTTACGCCCTGGCCGCCGACAGCGCCGGCGATGTATTTGTCGCTAATTACAACAATAACAGCGTCGAGGAGTTCTCCGCCAATGGCATCCCGTTGCGCGGCTTGAGCAACGGCGTGTCCGGTCCTGACGCCCTTGCCGCCGACAACGCCGGCGATGTATTCGTATCCAATTATGGCAACAATACCGTCGAGGAGTTTTCCGCCGGCGGCGTCCTGCTGCACACCTTGAGCAGCGGCGTTTCCGGCCCTCATGCCTTAACCACTGACGGCAACGGCGATGTATTTGTCGCCAATCAAGGCAATAACACGGTAGAAGAATTCTCTCCCGGCGGCATCTTGCTGCACACCCTAAGCGGCGGCGTGTCTAGCCCTCGCGGCCTAGCCGCCGACAGCAACGGCAACGTGTTTGTAAGCAACTGGAACAATAGCACCGTCGAGGAGTTCTCCGCCGGCGGCGCATTGCTGCGCACCTTGAACAGCGGCCTTTCCCGCCCTTCGGCGCTGGCCATTGACGGCAGCGGCGATTTATTTGTGACCAATGGCGGCGGCGCCGTCAAGGAATTCTCCGCCGGCGGCGCTTTGCTGCGCACCTTGAGCAATGGCGTTTCCACCCCAATAGCCTTGACCACGGACGGCAGCGGCAATGTGTTTGTGGCGAACGACGGCAATAACACCGTCACAAAATACGGCCCCGTCTCGACCGGCTACACCCTGAGCAACAGCGCCACTTCGATTCAAATCACCGCCGCCCCCGCCTCGCCCCCCGCCATCAACACCGGCGCCACGGCGAACCTAGTCGCTGCCTATACCGGCGCTATTAGCGGCCTCTCCATCTCCGACGCCGCGGCGGCGGGCAACGCCATCCTGCAAGTCACTTTAAGCGACAGCCACGGCCTGCTGAATGCCAACGCCAGCGGCGTGACCGTCAGCGGAGCCAATACCGCCAAACTCACCCTGTCCGGTACGTTAAGCGCCATCAACAACGCTTTGGCCAACCTGACCGACACTAACGCTACCCTAGGCGCGGACACCATCAATTTAATCGTCACCGACCCCGGCGACGGCCTCAGCGGCAGCGCCAGCCAAGGCGTCAACGTGCTCCCCGCCTTAACCTTGAGCGGCCTGACCACCGCCGGCTCCGGCAGCGATGCATCCACAGTCAATCCCTTTGCCAACCTGGTATTGACCGATAACCTGCCTCAAGACAGCGTGAGCGTCAGCATCCTGTTTAGCGCCGCTAACGGCGCTTTAAGCGGTTCCGGCTTGCCTGCCGCCACCATTCTAAACAACGGCGCGGCCAGTTATACCTTAAGCGCCGCCAGCCCCGGCCAATTACAGCAAGAGCTCAACGCTCTGGTGTTCACTCCCGCCGCGCATCAAGTCAGTCCCGGCCAAAGCGTGACCACCCGCTTTACCCTGAACTTCATCGGCGGCGGCGCGGCAACGGCCAACTACAACCCATTGCTAACCTTGAGCAGCGGCGTTTGCTATCCTAATGCCCTTGCCGCCGACAGCAGCGGCGACATATTTATAGACAATCTCGGCAATAACACGGTAGAAGAGTTTTCCGCCGGCGGCGTACTGCTGCATACCTTAAGCAACGGCGTTTCTCTCCCCTACGCACTGGCGACCGATAACAGCGGCGATGTATTCGTGGCCAATTACTTAAATAACACCGTCGGGGAATTCTCCAGCAGCGGCGTACTCATTCGCAGCTTAAATAATGGCGTTTCCAGCCCTTGGGCGCTAGCCACCGACAGCAGCGGCAACGTGTTTGTGGGCAACCAAGGCAATAACACGGTAGAGGAGTTCTCCGCCGGCGGAGCCCTGCTTCGCACCTTGAGCAACGGCGTTTCCGCCATCCAAGCCCTAGCCACCGACAGCGGCGGCGATGTTTTCGTAGCCAATAATGGCAACAACACCGTCGAAGAGTTCTCCGCCGGCGGCGCTTTGCTGCGCACCTTGAGCAACGGCGTATCCGGCCCTTCCGCCCTAGCCGCCGACAGCCGCGGCGACGTGTTTGTGGCCAATGGCAACAATAACAACGTCGAGGAGTTTTCAGCCAGCGGCGCGCTACTGAACACATTGAGCAACGGGGTTTCGGGTCCTACCGCCGTAGCTACCGACAACAACGGCGACGTATTTGTGGCCAATGGCAACACTAACAAGATTGAGGAATTTTCCGCCAGCGGCGCTTTGCTGGGCGTCTTGAGCAATGGCGTTTCCGGCCCGCAAGCCTTGACCGCCGACAGCGGCGGCGATGTATGGGTAGCTAACTTATACAATAACACTGTCGGCAAATACGCCCCCCTTCCCGCCAGCTATCCGCCCAACTATAAGCTGAGCAACACCGCCACCTCGGTTCAAATCACCGCCGCGGCCATCACCCCCCCCAGCATAAGCGCCGCGGCCCCCGTTACCGTAGTCGCGGGCAATCCCGGCGCTATTAACGGCCTGTCTATCACCGACGCCTCGGCGGGCGGCGCCATCCTGCAAGTCACGTTAAGCGACAGCCAAGGGCTGCTGAATGCCGCCGCAAACGGCGTTACCGTCAGCGGCGCTAATACGACCAATCTCACTCTGTCCGGTACTTTGAGCGCCATCAACAACGCTTTGGCCAACTTGACCGACGCCAATACCTTCCTGGGCGCGGACCCCATCAGTATCAGCGTCGCCGACGCCGGCGATGGCCTAAGCGCCAACGCCAGCCTAGGCGTCAACGTCGTTCCGCCCTTAGCCTTAAGCGGCCTCACCACCGCCGGATCCGGCAGCGACGCAGCGACGCTGAATCCTTTTGCCAACCTGGTATTGACCGACAACCTGCCGCAAGACAGCGTGAGCGTCAACATCAGCTTTACCGCCGCCAACGGCGCTCTCAGCGGTTCCGGCCTGTCCGCCGCCGCCTTAAGCAACGGCTTGGCCGCCTATACCTTGAACGCCGCTAGCCCCGCCCAATTGCAACAAGAGCTCAACGCATTGGTGTTCACCCCCACCGCGCACCAAGTCAGCCCAGGTCTCGGCGTGACCACCCACTTTACCCTAAACTTCAACGGCGGCGGCGCGGCGGCTGCCGTCAACACGCCATCGCAGACCCTGAATAGCGGCATCGCCAGCCCATACGCCCTAGCCACCGACAGTAGCGGCGATGTATTTGTAGCCAACCTGAACACTTCCACCGTATCGGAATTGTCCGCCGGCGGCGTCCCGCTCCGCACGTTGAGCAGCGGCGTATCCACCCCTACCGCCCTAGCCGTCGACAGTGGCGGCGATGTGTTTATAGCCAATCAAGGCAATAACACCATTGTAGAATTCTCCGCCAGCGGCGCGCTGCTGCGCACCTTAAGCAGCAACGTTTCCGCCCCTAACGCACTAGCCACCGACAGCGTCGGCGACGTGTTCGTGGCCAATAACGGCGCAAACGCCATTGAGGAGTTCTCGCCTAGCGGCGTTCTTCTGAACACCCTAAGCAACGGCGTTTCCGGCGTCGTGGCCCTGGCCACCGACAGTAGCGGCGACCTGTTTGTGACTAACCTTGGCAATAACAATGTCGAGGAGTTTTCCGCCGGCGGCATCCTGCTACGCACCCTAAGCAACGGCATGTCCGGCCCGCATGACCTAGCCACCGACAGCAGCGGCGATGTATTTGTGGCAAACAATGGTAATGACACCGTAGAAGAGTTTTCCGCCACCGGCGCGCTGCTAAACACATTAAGCAACGGCGTATCCGGCCCTGTCGCACTAGCCGTCGACAGCGTCGGCGATGTGTTTGTGACCAACGGCAATACGAATGATGTCGAGGAATTCTCCGCAAATGGCGCGCTGCTGAACACCATAAGCAACGGCGTTTCCGGCCCTATCGCCTTAGCCGCCGACAACAGCGGCGATGTATTTGTGGCGAATTACAGCAATGGCAACGTCACCAAATACGCCCCCATCCCAGTCAGCTATACCCTGAGCAACAACGCCACCTCGGTCCAAATCACCGCCGCGGCCGTTATCAACACCAATTCGGCGGCCAGCGTTATTTCAGGCGCCGCGGACATTTCCGCCGTATCCGCCGCGCCCCTCACGGGTGGTAAAGTCACCATACCTGACGCCACAAGCTTTAACGGCGCAGGGGTTACCGCCGCCAACGTTACGGCGGCCGGCGGCGGCGTCAACTCTTTGGCGGGCTGGATCAATGGCGCGCTGAGCGTAAAAGGAGCCGACCTAGCTCAACATCAAATCGGCTGGTTCAATTTCGCCGGCAACACCTATTTAGTGGAACAGGAAGGCGGGCAAGGCGCTGCGTACACTACCGGCGATACACTGATAAAAATAATCGGCGCGTTTAACGAATCGCATGCCAATTTCAGCGCGCATACCCTAACCCTGTAATGCCAGGTTTAGATTTCGCCAAGCCTACAGCGCCGTAACACCTGTAACCGAAAACCGCCAAACCCCAAAAACCACCAAGCCTGCACGCGGTGCGCCACAAAGAAATACCCCAGCAACACCGTCAAGGCCAACAACGGCAATCCCTCCTGCCAGTCCGGCGGCAACCAAGCCGCCGCAGCGCCCACCCCCGCCAGCATCAACAACAGCGGCGCCAGATACATCAGCAGCGAGACCAACAGCAAATACCGCTCCTCTACCGCCACCATCACCTCATCGCCCGCCTGCAACGCCAAATCACTATCCAAAGCGAATTCTCGCCGCGGCAGCCAATCGGCCAACACCGCCGTGCCGCACGCCGGACGTTGCGGACAGACGCCGCAAGCGCCGGATTGAGCGCTTTGCAACCACACCTGGCTTGCTTGCACACGGGTCACGCGGGCGCGTTGTTCTATCAGCGCCATGACGCTTAAGCCCAAGCGGAACTAATATCCGCCAACCAAGCCGACAAACGGCCCTCGGTCAACGCTTTTTCATTATCCTCATCCAACGCCAGACCAACGAACTGATCCTCCAGCACGGCTTTAGATTTTTTAAAAGCGTAACCCTCAGTGCTGGTAAAGCCGATCACATTGGCCCCTGCATCGCTAAACGCGTCGAACAAAAAACCCAAAGCGTCGACAAAATGCCCCGCGTAACCCACTTGATCACCCAAACCGAACAAGGCCACCGCCTTGCCGCTAAAATCCGCGCCGCTTAAGGTAGGCAAAAATTCTTCCCAGCTTTCGCTTTCGTGACCCGCGCTCAAACCCGGCAACTCCCCCTCGCCATAGGTCGGAGAACCCAAAATCAATACATCGTAAGCCAATAAATCGTCCACCGTGGCTTTATTGATGTTCACCGGCTTATCCGCCGCGTCACCCAATTGCTTATGAATCGCCTTAGCGATTTTGCGCGTGTTACCCGTATCCGTCCCAAAAAAAATGCCTACTTTAGCCATTTGTCAACCTCTGTTAAACGATAAAAAATTAAAACGCCTAGCGCCGCGCGGCTGCTAAAGCTGAATTTGCAACAAACCGGCCCCGCCGGCCTGAGATTCTTGCCGCTGCCGCACGGTATGCGTTTTCAACGTCACCGCGTGCAAGCGGCCGGAAGCCAAGGGCGCCGCCAACGCATCCAGCACCAACTGATGCTGCTTCACCAGACTTAAGCCTTCAAAGGCATCGCTGACTACGATCAACTCCAAATTGCAACCCTCGCCGATAATCGCCACTTCCGCATCCGGCAACGCGCCCCGAACCAAATCGGATACCTCCGAATGCGACACCGTCGCCGAGTCCGCCTCCGTGACCGGAACGGCGGCTTGCAACAACGGCAACAAACCGCCGTCCCTATCCATCGCCTCAATAATATCGCTGCCGCCGATCAACTCGCCTTTCACGAATAATTGCGGAAAAGTCGGCCACTTAGAAACCGAAGGCAACTTCTCTCGAATAAACGGCGCCCTCAACACATCCACATACGCATACGGAATCTTAGTCCCATTCAACACCTCCACGGCCTTAGCGGAAAAACCGCACTCCGGCGCGCTCGGCGAACCTTTCATGTAAATAATCACCGGATTTTCGGCTAATTGTTTCAATATCTTATCTTTAGTGCTCAATGCCTCGCCCATAACCTCACCCTCCGGAAACCAATAAACCCGCCGCATCTACAGCCTCCGGCGCGGCGGCCTCGGGACACGTGATAACCTCAATCGGCGCAACGCCGCGTATCGCCTCGGCGTTCACCACGCAACGCTCCACATTGCCTTGCGACGGCGCTTCAAACATGACGCGCCGCAACACATTCTCCATAATACTGCGCAAGCCGCGCGCGCCGGTATTGCGCTCTATCGCCTGCTCGGCGATTTCCACCAAAGCATCCTGAGTAAACTCCAACTGCACTTGATCGAACGCAAACAACTGCTGATACTGTTTCACCAAAGCGTTTTTCGGCTCGGTCAACACCTGAATCAAGGCATCCACATCCAACGGCCCCAACGGCGCCAATACCGGAAAACGGCCGATAAACTCGGGAATCAAACCAAATTTTTTCAAATCGTCCGGTTGAGTCGCATTCAACAAGGCCTCCAGCGACGGCTTCTCGTCCGGATTGTTCAACTCCGCGTGGAAACCGATGGCGCTGCGCGGCGGCGCCAACCGTTTCTCCACGTGCTTCTCCAAAGTTGGAAACGCCCCGCCGGCGATGAACAAAATATTGTGCGTATCCACCGTCACCGTATCCGAACCGCTATGATCCTTGCGCCGGCCCTTGACCGACACCTTAACCTGCGCCCCCTCCACCAAACGCAGCAACGCTTGCTGCACCCCTTCCCCCGACACATCGCGCGCACCGAAAGGCTGTTCCGGGCTACGTGCGATTTTATCCACCTCATCGATATAAACAATGCCCCATTCGGCCTTGCTAACCTGCCCATCCGCCACATCCAGCAAACGCACCAGAATATTCTCCACATCATCGCCGACATAACCAGCCTGAGTCAGCGTGGTAGCGTCCGCCACCGCAAACGGCACGCCGACGATTTTCGCCAACGTACTGGCCAACAAAGTCTTGCCGGTGCCGGAAGGCCCGATCATCAAAATATTCGACTTACCGATCTCCACGTTCTGCTCGCCGCCCAAGCCGCCGCTCTTGGCGCTTTCCTGGCGTAAACGCTTATAATGGTTGTACACCGCCACCGACAAAATTTCCTTGGCCAAATCCTGCCCGATCACATACTGATCCAGCTTGGCCTTGATTTCCATCGGCTTCGGCAATGCCCCCTGCATCTCGTTGAGTTCCTTTTTCTTGCCCCAACTCGACACCACTTGGCTGGCCAAAATGACGCACGCCTCACAGATATGCCCCTCGGTGCCCGCGATCATCGGCGACGCCGCCGAAGCTTCCATCCCGCAAAACGAACAATGTTTAAGTTCTTTCGCCATAAAGCCCCCTAAATTAACATGATGAATCGGCAACCCCTATTTCAGGGCCGCCAGCTCGAAAAAACCTGCTACCAGCCTACAGCTCTTACACCCGACAAACCACCCAAGGCCTTGACAGCCAACAGCCAATTACTTTTGCTTCCGCCAACCACCCGAGGCCTTGACGGTCGGAGGCGGTTGGCGGGGGTATAGGAGGCTTAGGATGCCGACTCCAAGCCTCCAGGGATGGATTCACGGCGTCCCCCGCCAGCCGTCTCCGGCCGCCAAGGCCGGCTTTGCAACCAATAGCCTTTTACTTTCACTTCCCCCAACCACCCAAGGCCTTGACGGTCGGAGGCGGTTGGCGGGGGTGTAGGAGGCATGGATGCCGACTCCAAGCCTCCAGGGATGGATTCACGGCGCCCCCCGCCAGCCGTCTCCGGCCGCCAAGGCCGGCTCTGCAACCAACGGGCTTATGCCGCGACCATCAAATAAAAACTCAAACCGCCGGCAAACCGGCCAACCAAGCGCGCTGACACGTGCGGCGATACCGCTCCTGCATCACTTCGCGAATCTTCGGCGTCGCCTTTTTCAACGACAAAGTCTCCGCCGGTAAAATTTGCAAACACTGAATCACATGCAAACCAACCTCAGTCTCCACAATACCGCTAATTTCCCGCTCTTTCAAATCAAACAAAACCGCATCCAACTCCGGATACAACTTACCCCTCGGCAACACACCCAAATCGCCGCCATTCAACGCGGTAGGACATTCAGAATTTTTCAACGCCAAATCATCAAACTTATGCGGCTTACGCCGCAACACATCCTCAATTTCCCGCATTCGCGCCCAAGCCCGCTCCCGCGTATTCTCCGGATAATCCGGATTAATACTGATTAAAATATGCCGCGCCTGACGCCGTTCCGGCTGATGAAACCGCTCGATATGCGAATGATAAAAAATCCCCACCTCAACCTCGTTCACCTTCGGCGCACGGGAAGCCACCCGCTCCAACACCGCATTCACCTTGCATTGCCGCGTCAAGGCCGCGCGCAAAAGACCAGGGTCCAATTTATTCGCCCGCAACGCCGCCAAAAAATGCTCCTCATCGTTAAACCGCTCGCGCACCTCCGCCATCGCCTGCTCAATCTCCTGCTCGGTGACGATCACCGCCGCCGCCTCGGCGGAATTAATCACCCGCGTTTCAATCCGATATTCATTCAAAGCCTGCCGCTCCACTTTTTGCAGCTCGGCTTCCCCCAACTCACCAGGAGACTTTTGAAACAAACTCAAAGCCACCCGCAACAAAGTATACGGCTCAATAATCGCCGCCCTATTCGCCCCCGATGCCACACCGCCCATGCTCAATCCTCCGGCTCCTTGAATTTGCTTGCATCAGCCGGCTCCAACAAAGACTCCGGCACCTGCAAGGTATGCCCCGGAAAGCGCACGTGATATTGAATCGGCTGCAATGCACGCAACACCATCAAAATCTCGCCCTCCGCCCCCTTGGCGGCAATGATTTCCCCGCGCACCGCCAAATCCGCCCGCGTCACAACCTTATCCCTAAACTCAAAGCGGCTGGGGTTCCACTCAGCGTCGGCCGGAATCAACTCCTCCGCCCGGCAGCCGACCATCCGGCCCTGCTCCAAAAAATGCACCGTGTAAATCACCTGATCTTGCAAAAACGTACCCATCTCGACCACGTGGCCGACACTACCGCGCCGCACCAGCAAATCCCCGACCGCCATACCCGGATAAGTGCCGTCATTGCGCACGTTTCGCGTCACCCTTACCGCCTCGCCGAACTCGAAACGCTCCTCATCGTAGCGGTCTTCAATCATGTTTGAATATCGCCCAAAGAAACAAACACCGTTTGCGGCTCGCCCATCTTGAACACCTTAAACACCTTCTCGGTTTGCGCGTCGGACGCCACAAAATCCTGATAAGCCTGCTGCAGCAAACGTAGATAAACCTGGCGCAAACTATCCTCGTCCTCCGGCATCGCCTCAGCCCCCTGGGCCAAGTAATCGTGAAACCTCTGCAAAATGTGCAACCGGTTCACATGCACCACGGACGGATCAAAACTTAAACCAAAATACTGCAAAAAATCTTCCGCCGACTCCAACTCTTCAATATCATCCAGAAAACTCATCGCCTTACCCCGCCGCCGCCAAATGCAGAGCCGCCAAATCACTGCCCCCGTCCACGCCCAAGGCGTACATCACCAATAAAATCGCCAACATGGCGCAGGTTTGCGCCAAAAAAGAATCCGCTTGTCTATCAAACATCACAATTCACCTTAATCAAAATTAAAAGTCCGAGAATGAAAAGCCCGCCATCACGCGCAAGCGGCGGTTTCGGCGGACAGCCGGCGCGCCAACTCCAACAACGGCAGCGCCCCGATGCGATCCTTCGCGTCCACCTCCACGATTTTCGCGAAAATCGCTTCGCACAAGCCCAAATCATGCAAACGCATATGCAAAAACCCCACCGACTTCAGCGTGAACAAATACAACCTCACGCGCGTCAGCCGCTCCTTCGGCGCATTCTCGATCAACTCGACGCTCAACTCCCGCCAATCCTCCGGAAACTCCACATCACGGCGAATCAAACCCAGCGCCCTCTCCGAAATCAACAGCGCCTCTTGCAAGCGGTGCTGATAATAATAAAACCGGTTCAGCGCCACCAACACATTCAAAGATTCCGGCGCCCGCAGATAAGCCTGCAACAATGGCAGCTCACCCTCCCCGGCTGCGTAATTTTCGCTGGACTGCTTGATTAACGCCGTCACCTCGGGAGCATCCGGCTGTTCAAAATACAAATCCCGCGCCTCAAACTGTAATAAATCCATTATTCGCCACCCGCCGCCTGCCGCAAACCTAAATCCAGCGCATGCTCATGACACACGTCCTGGGCATCGCAACCAGCGCAATCCTCCTCTCGGCTCAACACCAAGCGCCGGTGCGCCTGCTCTAACTCATCCAAGCGCTCGCCAAAACAACTCAGCGCCCTGCCGACCGGATCGGGAACGTTATGATCCAAATCAATACCGCGAGATGACTGAATTTTGATGCCCTTGTTCTGAATCACCCGGCCCGGAATCCCGATCACCGTGCAACAAGCCGGCACATCCTTCACCACCACCGAATTAGCTCCGACTCTAACGTTATTGCCTATGCTAATAGCACCCAAAATCTTCGCCCCGGCCCCGACCAACACATTATTGCCCAAGGTCGGATGCCGCTTGACCTGATTCCAACTGGTGCCGCCCAAAGTCACCCCGTGGTACAAGGTCACATCGTCGCCCACTTCCGCCGTCTCGCCAATCACCACCCCAGCGCCGTGATCAATGAAAAACCGCCGGCCTATACTCGCCCCCGGATGAATATCGATATTCGTCAACCAGCGGCAAAACGCCGACAACAAACGCGCAGCCAACTTCCAATCGGCCAACCACCACACATGCGCCACCCGATACAAAATCAACGCATGCACGCCCGGATAGACCAACAACACCTCCAACAAATTACGCGCCGCCGGATCCCGCGCAAACACGCACATCACATCCTCGCGCAAGGCCTGCCACAATCCTGCTTGGCTGTTGCTTGCCCGCGGCGAAAAAAACATCATTTCGCCACGCTCCAAGTCGTTTTGCCCGGCCGCGGCGGACCCGGAATCCTAAAAAACGTGCCGGGGTAACGATCATCCGGCTCAACCGCCGGCGACAAAGCCGCTTGTCCCGCCGTTTTCTCGGAACTGGAACGTAAAACCGGTTTCGTATTACTAGACATGACCGCCTCCTATAGACGACTTAAAAATTGACTTAATTCTTGCTCGCGCGGCGCGCGTTTGTTAAAACAGACGAACTCCCTAATCAACGGCAGCAAACGGCCGGCTTGCGCGCGGTTGATTAAAATTCCCAATTGCCGGTAAGCGTGCATCACCCCTTGGCTGCCGGAATGCTTGCCCAGCACCAACTCATGACTGCGCCCCACCAAGGCCGGGTCCACACCTTGATAATTTAACGGGTCCTTCAACAAGCCATCCACGTGCACCCCCGCCTCGTGGCTAAACACCCGCTTGCCGATCAAACTCTTGCGGCTGCCGATAGTATCCCCGGACGCCGCCGCCACCTGCCGCGACAACTCGGGAAAATCACGCAAATCCACCCCGGTACGCAGTCCGTATAAATGCGTCAGACCCAGCGCCACTTCCTCCAACGCCGCATTGCCGGCGCGCTCGCCCAAACCGTTGACCGTAGTGTTCACATGCGTGGCGCCGGCCACCGCCGCCGCCAAGGTATTCGCGGTCGCCAACCCCAAATCGTCGTGAGCGTGCATTTCAATATCCAGATCACAACGCCGGCGCAATTGGCCGATAGCCTCGAATACGCCAAACGGCTCCATCACCCCAACCGTATCAGCGAAACGGAACCGCTCCGCCCCGGCCCGCTGCGCCGTTTCCGCCATCAACGCCAAAAAATCCGCATCCGCGCGCGAAGCGTCCTCCGCCCCGACGCAGACCCGCAAACCGGCATCCCGCGCGGTTTTCACATAACGCTCAATACTTGCGATCACCCAAGCCCGGTCCTGGCGCAATTTATGCCGAATATGCTGATCCGAAGCGGAAATCGACAAATCCGCCATCTCAACGCCCAAACCAAGACACTGCCGCAAATCCTCGGCCCGCATCCGCGACCAAACCAACAACCGGCAAGGCAAATTCAAAGCCGCTATGGCGCGAATATCATCCCGCGCGCGCGCGCCCATCGCCGGAATGCCAATCTCCAACTCCGGCACGCCCAGCGCCGCCAATTTTTTGGCAATCTCCAGTTTTTCCGCGCCGGAAAACGCCACACCCGCCGATTGCTCGCCATCGCGTAACGTGGTGTCATCAATAATAATAGTGCGCTGTTGCTGAGTCATGGCCGCATCCAGGTAGAAAACAAACCAAGGCGGCGCGCCGCCTTTGCTTAAACTGATGCAAAACGCTTGCCAAATAAGAGAAGAACCTCGTCAAGCGCTAAGTAGCGGTTCTAGTAGCAATAACGACAAAACAAAACCACTACTTCACCAACGGTTTTGTAGTAAATCCGACAAAGAGTCGAACGAGCAATGGAGGGAAGGAAGGAAACAAGAAAGGAAAAACAGGCCAAATCAACCAACCACCCGAGGCCTTGGCGGTCGGGGGCGGTTGGCGGGGGTGTAGGAGGCTTAATACGCGAAGCAGCATCCTACGCTAGCTGGTGGAAAAAATAACAGGCCGCCAAGGCCGGCAATCCCGCGACAAGCTTTTACTTACACTTTAAATTGTACTTCTGCACCCGGTAACGCAAGGTCTCCCGAGTAGTACCCAACATCCGCGCGGCGGCGGTGACGTTCTCATCAGTGCGGTTCAACACCTCTTGAATGACATATTTCTCCATGTCCTGCAAACTCAAACTACCGTCCAACGGCAAAAAAATACCATCCCCCTGCACGTTCAACGGCTTCGGAGTAACATTCGGCAATTGCAGCCACTGCTCCGGAAAATTCTCGTCAACGGCCAGCAACACACAACGCTCCAACACATTCCGCAACTCGCGAATATTACCCGGCCAATCGTAAGCCATCAACTTATCCCAAGTATCCGCGGAAATATTTTTCACGTTTTTCGCCGACTTACGGTTACTCTCATCAATAAACAACGGCGCCAACTCACGCAAATCCTCCTTACGTTCACGCAACGGCGGTACCCGCAAATTCATCACATTCAAACGATGATACAAATCCTCCCGAAACTGCCCGGCCTCCACCTTCCGCGCCAAATTCAAATTGGTGGCGGCAATAATCTGCACGTCAATGCTAATCTCGCTTTCCCCCCCCAAGCGCCGAATCCGCAAATCCTCAACCGCCTTCAACAACTTGGTTTGCAAATCCAAATCCATCTCACCGATTTCATCCAAAAACAAAGCCCCGGTATGCGCTTGCTCAAATAAACCGCGATGCCGCTTCCGCGCCCCGGTGAAAGCGCCGGCCTCATAACCGAACAACTCAGACTCCAACAACTCGCGCGGCAGCGCCGCGCAATTCACCTCGATCAAAGGCGCCTGCGCCCTGGGGCCGCTGGCGTGCAAAATCCGTGCGATCAAACCCTTGCCGCAACCGGTTTCACCGCTAATAATCAAACTCGAAAACGGCGCCACGGCTATTTGCGAAATCATGGCCCGCATTTCTCGCGCCGCCTGACTCCCGCCAATCAAAGCATCCACCGTATACCGGCTCGTATGCGCCTGAGACTGAATTTGCAAACGGCGCTGCGCCCTGGCGCTGCGCGCCGCGCCTTCCACCAACAAATTCAAACGCTCCAACTCGCAGGGCTTCTCAATAAAATCATACGCCCCCAACCGCACCGCGCGCACCGAATCGGCCACACTGCCGTAACCGGTCAAAAACACCCACTCGCTGCTATTGATTTGATTTTTAATCCGCTCCAGCAAATCCAGGGCATTGCCGTCGGTCAAATTCATATCCGATAACACCACCAACGGATCGATATCCTGATTCGCCAAATGCTGCTCCGCCAGCCGCAAATTCGACGCAATACTCACCTCCCAACCGCGCTTACCGAAAAAGCGCGCCAACTCCGAGCCTAACAAGGCCTCGTCTTCAATAATCAACAAAGTATCCGACATAATAATCAATGCCGCCAGGAGGCCAAATCCTCAATCGGTTCCAAATGAGTATCTATATCAATGTTATCAAATTCTTCCATCATCTCGCCCTCAATCCGCTCCAATAAATCGTGCCCTTGCTTCACCGTCCACTCGCCCGGCACCAATATATGCACCGACACAAACCGGCGCGCGCCGGCGCAGCGGGTGCGCAAGGCGTGGTAATCAATAGCATGCCTAGATTTCGCCTGCTCCAGAATCCCGATAATCGCCGCCTGCTCAATATCCGGCAAGGCCGCGTCCAACAATCCGGAAATGGTACGTCCGAGCAAATGCAGGCCAGAGGCGAACACATTCCCCGCCACCAAAAAGGCGATGATCGGATCAACAATCCGCCAATCCGGCAAACCCAGCCGCGCCGCCAACTGCCGCGTCTCCTCGAAATGATCGCCGATAGCGATCAACGCGATGCCGGTCAACACGCCAACCGTGGTCCACACATCCGCCATCAAATGCCTGCCATCCGCCTCCAACGGCAACGAGCGCCGCTGCTTGCCCACCCTAATCAATACCCGCGCCAAGCCCAAATTGATCAACGAAGAAAACACCGCCACCGCGACGCCCAAATCCAAATCCCGCAACGGCTGGCTATGTTGCAGACGAGCCCAGGCGGTCCAAATGATGCCGGCCGCCGCCAGCATAATCATTAGCCCCTCCGCGCCGCTGGAAAAATATTCAACCTTATCATGCCCATAGGCGTGACGGCGGTCCGGCGGCCGCGCGGCGATGCTCAACGCCATTAACATAATCACCGCCGCAAGCAAATTAATCACCGACTCCAAGGCGTCGGACAGCAAACCCACGGAATTGGTCAACCAAAAAGCATAACTTTTCAACGCAATGGTGATAATCGCCGCAAAAATCGACAACCAACCGTAAAAAGTAAGTGACACGGATTCGGCGCGCATAGTTTATTAAGCTCGGAAAAACATCAGCCTAGTCTATCCAACCTGATGCCGATTGTCAGCCACCCAAGCTAAATTTACCCGCCGCCTGCGTAAGCAGCTAACAAAAACGCCCCCCTCCCGCCCCGCCGCATCCGGCGCAAGCCGCGGACAAATCAGTCTATACTGTTGAAACATATAGTATATTTCTTTATAAAACATAATCTAACCATCACTATACACCTAAAGACTCATGGTTAGCAGTATAAGCTTTTTAGATTAAATCACTATGTGGCCTGGGTAACAGTTATACCTTAAATACATTTGTTAAAATATTAAAAATAAATTAAAAAATAATTAAT